>CAJBSR010000377.1 GCA_903958285.1 uncultured Sphingomonadales bacterium | reverse complement strand
TCGGCCCCCGCTTCCGGTCACGAGCCCAAAAGGAGAGCATGAAAGTCGGCATCGAAGCGTCGCAAATCATCTTCATGTGCGCGCCGCCATCGGCCAAGCCGCTTGCGGTGATCTCGCGGCTCATCATGTCGTACGATCCATCAAGCCCGCCGCCGATGAAGTTCAGCATATGGCTGGCGCAGACGTTCGTTCCATCACCCTTTGTGTAATGATCGTAGAGATAGGCCTCCATAGGCACACCAGCAGCCTTGGCAAGCACCTCCAGCCGGTCGTCGGGACCGGGCTCATAATCGAGCGGCAGCGACATCGGGAAGATGCCGCTGATGCGGCCCGTGAGCATCTCGATGAAGCTGCCCAGTTGCGGATTGGCGGCGACCACTGCCGGATCGCTCTTTTCGCTCAGGATTGCGGCGCGGCGGGTAGGATCGCGCAGTGCCACCAGACGCTCTGCAAGTGGCAGATCCGCAACGGCGACGTAAGAAGGCCGTAGCATGAAGATGTGATTGCCGTCGAGTGTAGTGAGTGCACCGACGCTGCGCGCACCCACTTGCGGCGCGATTGGCAGGCCATTGGCGACCGCGCGTTCGGATTCGTCGATCATCATCTTCCAGTCTTCTTCATCGGAATTGAACTGGACGAGCGAGTAGGTCAGCGGGCGGCCCGAGATTTCCGCGATCTTCACAATCCGGTCATGTTCGGCAAGCCGCGCTTCGCGGCCAGCCTCGTCAAACAGGCTGGCGCCGACACTGCCTAGCGGGATGATCTGAAACGTACCCTTGCCCGTTTCACCCATCGCCTTGGCCATGCCGAGCAGTTCATCATCATCGGCAAAAGTACCGGGCACATGTGCGCCGGTGCTGGAAAGATGTTCGAGCAGACGCGCACCGGAAAAGCCAACCGCGCCGGCATCCATCGCTTCACGCACGAGAGTCGCCATCTGCGCGACATCGTCCGCCGTCGCCGCCTCATGGTTGATCGCGCGGTCGCCCATGACAAAGACGCGCAAGGGGGCATGGGCGATGTGGCAGGCCACATCCATAGTATATTCGCGCGCCGCCAAACGATCCAGATAATCGGGGAAAGTTTTCCAATCCCAGTCCAGCCCTTCATCAAGAACGATGCCGGGGATTTCTTCGACGCCTTCCATCAACTCGATCAACGCGTGCTTATGCTCCGGCAACACGGGAGCAAAGCCGACGCCGCAATTTCCGCCAATCGCTGTGGTCACGCCATGCGAGAAGCTCGGGTCGAGCCGGTCATCCCAGAGGAACTGGCCGTCATAATGGGTGTGGACGTCGATAAAGCCGGGGGTGACGATGGCGCCTCCTGCGTCAATTTCCTCGCGCGCTGCACCGGAGACCGTGCCGACTTTAACGATCAAGCCGTCCTTGATCGCCACGTCAGCGGCATAGCCCGCTGCGCCCGTGCCATCAATGACGGTGCCGCCGCGAATGATCATATCGTACATGTGTGTGTTCCCGGATTACGCAGCGAGTGCGACATCATGCATACGACCGGCATTGGCGCCAACGCCATACGTACGCGTCATATCTTCGCCGCTTTCATAACGCGTGACCCATTCGCCAAAATATTCAGGTAGCGCCTGATTAACCGGATTATGCCACGGCAGTTGTGCTGTCATGATGCCCCATGCAGAGCGCATTTTGCCAATACGCGGCATTTTATAGCTCGAATAATTGGTGAAATGCTCTGGCGCGATCTCGGGGAATACCTCGCGGAACACATCGGTAATGGCTTCAATCACAACGCCGACATGCTTCATGAATTCTTTGAAGCGGCTGACACGATACCAATATTCGCCGTAGACATGGTCGTAAACCATCACGCCTGAGCTGCGATGTTCTATTTCTTCGCAGAAGTGCCACAGGAATAATGATGCAACCCGCGCATCCCCGCCCGAAAACAGCGG
>CAJBSR010000376.1 GCA_903958285.1 uncultured Sphingomonadales bacterium | reverse complement strand
GCTCAATCCGTTCTAGATTCCATCACTTTGTCAACGTCCAACGCCATTTTTGGAACGAGGGTGTTAGAAGACGATCAGGCTGTCGCCGCGCGACCGTTCAATGCCTATGAGGTCGCTGACCTTGCGAAATTGGATTGCCCGCTTGATCTTACACCTCGCATTGAGCTGACGGTTGGTGATGACATCATCTACGTGGATATTGACCCCGTTCTTGTCCGCCTTGCCCTGCGTAACCTTCTGGACAACGCCTTGAAATATTCTCCGCCGGGCAGTCCGGTCCAACTCAACATTATTCAACGGGAAGACCAATTTGGCGTTTCGTTTACAGTGACGAGCCAGATGAGCCGCCCCGATTTGTTGGGTGAACACATTTTCGAACGGCGCGCGCGCGGAAGCGGCGCAAGCGGGCAGGGTTCTGGCCTTGGCCTATTCCTCGTGAAAAAGGTCGCAGACGCGCACCACGGCAACATATCCTATGCCGTTCACGATGAGACGATGGTCACATTTGACCTGTTTATCCCCGATTAGGGGCGGGTGCGTTGGGGTCTAGCCCCGCTTTGTCGCGAACCAGATGACGTGCCTTGGCCCTTTGCCATTGCTGCGTGCACGGACGGCGATTTCCTCCACGCTGAAGCCCGCCGCAGAGAGCCGCTTGGCGAACACATTGTCCGGTGCTGCTGACCACACGGCCAGAATGCCTCCGGGCTTAAGTGCTGCCTTTGCGGCTGCCAGTCCTTTCATCGAATAGAGGCGATCATTCCCGTTACGAGTTAGGCCGTCCGGCCCGTTGTCGACGTCGAGCAAGATCGCATCATAGGTGCCGGTCGCCTCAGCGATGACGCCGACAACATCGGCCTCGATCAGACGCACACGGGGATCGTCCAAGCAGCCTGCCGCGAGGTCGACCATGGGTCCCTGCGCCCATTGGATGATTTCAGGCACGAGCTCAGCAACAGTCACCTGTGCATCTGCACCCAGCGCAGCTAGGGTCGAGCGCAAGGTGAAGCCCATCCCATAGCCGCCGATCAACATCTGCGGCGCGGGCCGCTGCTCCAGCCGCGCGCAGCTCATGACGGCAAGTGCCTCTTCAGACCCGCTCATCCGGCTGCTCATCAGCTCGTTACGATCCAGCAGGATCATGAAGTCACGTCCACGTCGGAACAGCCTTAGTTCCTGCCCGCCCGGCACCTGAGCCGTGCCGATTAATTCCATTGGGGTCATTATGCTTTGCTCCACCGCGGTCAGGTCTTGATCCTCCCCTTGGGGGACTGTCGGTTTTGCAGCAATCGGAAACCGTTGGCCTTAGCCCGAAATAACGCGCTTCATGCGGTTGGTTCTTTTTCGCAAATCCAAACGCTTAAAATCGATTGGCGTCAGGTCTTGTCGTGATAGAGGGGCGCGGAACCCAGAGGAAGAGTCCCCATGAATATTGCCGAAGCCGTTGCCACCCGCCGTTCCATCCGCGCCTTTCTTGATAAGCCGGTGCCTGCCGAAACGCTTCGCCGCGTTCTGGATCAGGCGCGCATGACACCTTCCGGCTGCAATTTTCAGCCATGGGAAGCAACCGTCCTTGCAGGCGCGCCGCTGAAGGCCTTGCAGGAAAAACTTTTGGCGAGCGCGCCGGACAATCCCATGGAGTATGATTTCTCGGCACCGGGCCAAGTTGAGAAATACCAATCCCGCCTGCGTGCGGTTGGCGCGAGCATGTATGCCGCCATGGGCATTGCCCGTGATGATGCGGAACAGCGCGACAATTTTGCCCGCGCCAACATGGTGTCGTTTGGCGCGCCAGTTCTGCTGCTCTGCCACTTCCCCAAATTCATGAAGGAAGCGCAGTGGTCTGATGTTGGCATGTGGTTGCAGACGATCATGCTGCTCCTGCGTGGCGAAGGCCTCGACAGCTGCCCGCAGGAATATATGGGCATGTACGGTCGCACCATTAAGACCCATCTGGGTCTTTCTGACGACACGCTTTTGTTCTGCGGCATCGCTATTGGTTGGCGCGAGGCAGAGGCGCCGACCAATAATTTTGAGCGGGAACGGGTGGCACTGGAAGATCACATCACCTTCCTCGGGCTTGACTGATCGATCAGCCGAGCCGGTTTGGAGAGGCCCGGCCTTGCGAGCGGCAAGGCCGTTCGTTACTCATTCTTCCTCGTCATACGCGATAGACTGGGGCCCTTTGGACAAGCGCGAAATCTTTGCATTTCTGGTGGACCGCTTGGCCAGCGGCCGGCGTGTGGCGCTGGTGTCTTTGGTCGACGCCTTCGGCTCGTCGATGCGGGATCCCGGCGCGCATATGGCTGTCGACGAAGATGGCGCTTTTGTCGGGTCTTTGTCGGGCGGATGCATTGAGCGTGCGGTGATCGCAGAGGCGGGTGACGCCATTGCAGAAGGCGTGCCACGCGTAACGCGCTTTGGGCAAGGGTCCCGCTATATCGATATCCGCTTGCCCTGTGGCGGCGGGTTAGACCTTCATTTTCAGCCGCTGCTCAAAGATGATCTTCCCCGTCAGGCACTGGACGCGATCAATAGCCGCCAACCCTTTGCGTTAGAGTTGCGGACAGATGCGCAGCCGCCCAGCTTCATTTCCGATTGGCATCCGACAGGTTGGGACGCCGCGAAAGGCATCGCGACAATAGGGCATTGGCCCAACCCGCGTGTGCTGATTGTTGGGCATGGCGCAGTGGTTGCCAAGCTTGCAGAACAAGCGCGCGCCTGGGGTGCCGAGATCGCCATCATCACGCCGGACACGGTCCTTGCTGATGGGCTGACACAAGATGGGTTCGACGCTGTTGTCATTGGCGCGCCGACAGAAACGCGCGCGCTCATTAGCGATGCTTGGACGGCGGTCGTCTTTCTGTTCCATGACCATGATTGGGAGCCGGCGCTCATCGCCCATGCTCTGGAACAACCGCATTTCTTTATCGGTGCCATGGGCAGCAAGCGCGCCCACTCCGCCCGTTGCGAAGCGCTTCGAACGCGCGGTGTGTCCCAAGCGGCGATTGCCGGGATATCCGCCCCCATCGGCGTGTTTCATTCGGTGCGCGATCCGGCAACTTTAGCTATATCGGTGCTCGCCGAAGTGGCAGACCGATTCCGTAATCAAGGCGCTTTTGCAGCGCAGTTACCCGAACTAAGAAAAACTAATATCCGGCAGATAGGATGACGCGATGATCCAGACGACAGTGAACGGCAAACCGCAAAAGCTTGATGTGGACCCGGCGACACCCATTCTTTGGGTCTTGCGCGAGCAGCTCGGCATGACTGGCACGAAGTTTGGCTGTGGGGTCGCCCAGTGCGGCGCGTGCACCGCGCATCTTGACGGACAGCCCATCCGGTCCTGCTCGACACCGATTTCCGAGGCGGATGGTCGCCAGATCACAACAATCGAAGGTCTCGCTGGACCAGAGGGCGCGCTGCACCCGCTGCAGCAGGCCTGGATCGATGCGCAGGTGCCACAATGCGGCTATTGCCAGTCGGGGCAACTGATGAGCGCCGCTGCCCTGTTGCGGGATACGCCGAAGCCCAGCGATGAACAGATTGACGCCGCAATGTCGGGCAACATCTGCCGCTGCGGAACCTATGAACGGATCCGCAAGGCCATCAAGGCTGCGGCCTCTGGAACGGAGCGCTAAGCGATGAACAAGTGGTCAAGACGCGGCTTTATCGGCGCAGGTGTGCTCACGGGTGGAGCTTTGGTCGTTGGCGTCGCGATACGCCCTGGAAATGCCGTCGATAAATTGCGCGGATCAGTCGCAGGCGGTGAGGGAGAGCAGCTGGTCAATGCTTGGGTGAAGATTGACCGGGACAATACCGTCACGGCGATCGTCCCGCATTGTGAAATGGGGCAGGGCGCGCACACAACCCTCGCGCAAATGCTTGCCGATGAGCTTGATGCCGATTGGGCTAAAGTCTCGGTCATGCAGGCCCCGGCAGATGGCAACTACGTTGTTCCCGATGCCGCGCGGGATTTTGTCGCCGCATGGTCACTCGATGCCCCTAAATGGCTCGAGCCGACGTACAACGGATTGTTCACGCAAATCTCCAAGTTGGGCGATGTGCTGGTGACCGGCGGGAGTTCGTCAGTGCGGACAACCGGACAGCATACCATGCGGCTTGCAGGTGCAGCCGCCCGCCAAATGCTGGTCGCCGCCGCTGCCGCGCGCTGGAATGTGCCGGCGGGTGAGATTGTGGCTGAGAATTCAACCTTGTTGCACAAAGCGTCAAACAAGCGGGGCACTTATGGCGAATTTGCGGAGGCAGCCTCTCAAGAGTCCATGCCGCAAACGCCGCCGCTGAAGGACGTGTCGCAATACAAGCTGATGGGCAAAGGCCTGCAAAGGCTAGATATTCCAGCCAAGGTCAATGGCGAGGCGCTGTTCGGCATCGATGCACAGGTTCCCGGGCAGAAGTTGAAATATGTTGCGGTAAAGGCCCCGTCCGTGCCGGGGGCAAAGGTGGAAGCTATCAACACGGCGACGGCCAAAACCATGCCGGGCGTCCGTGAGATCCTCAACATGGGCGATTTCGTCGCCGTTGTGGCCGATGGCTATTGGCAAGCCCAGATGGCCCTCAACATGGTCGAGCCGCGCTATTCGCGCACCGAAGGCGATGCCCTTGATAGTGCAAAGCTGTCGGCCCGGTTCGCAAAGGCGCTGGATGATGCTGGCGACACCGGCGGAACATCATTGGCGAATGAAGGCGATGCCCCCGGTGCCTTTGCTGGCGCCGCCAAAAAGGTGGTCGCCGAGTATAAGGTTCCTTTCGTGGCCCATGCGGCGATGGAACCGATCAACTGCACAGCTTGGGTGCATGACGGCAAATGCGAGATTTGGACGAGCACTCAGGTTCCTCTGATGGCACGGTCTGCCGTGGCCAAGGCGCTGGAGATCAGCAACGACGATGTCACGGTGAACCAGCTTTACCTAGGCGGTGCCTTCGGTCGGCGGCTGGAATCTGACTATCCCGTGCAGGCGGCACGGGTTGCAAAGGCAACGGGCTATCCGATCAAGATGATCTGGTCGCGCGAAGAAGATACGCGGCAGGACTTTTACCGCCCGGCAGATACCAGCCGGTTTTCCGGCGGATTGGATAGCAGCGGCAAGCCGGTGAGCTGGAACAATGCATTCACCCAGCTCAATGGTCCGGACGGATCATGGGATGTTGCGCATTATGACATTCCCAACCGCTCGATCCGCCACGCGCCAGCTGACATGCATTTGCGTTTCGGCAGCTTGCGATCGGTGGATCATAGCCAGCAGGGCTTTTTCGTTGAGAGCTTTATCGATGAACTGGCGCATGCAGCGGGACAGGATCCCTTTGAATATCGCCGCGCGTTGTTGAGAAAATCCCCTCGGCACAAGGCCGTGCTTGAAAAGGTCGCGCAAATGGCGGGCTGGGGCACGCCCCTTCCGGAAGGCACGGGTCGTGGCATCGCGCTTGTCAAGTCCTTCGGCACGATTGTGGCGGAAGTCGCGGAAGTGACGCTGCAAGACGGTAAACCTCGGGTGACAAAGGTTTGGTGCTGTGCCGATGCCGGCTATGTCATGAACCCAGATGGGTTTGCAGCGCAAATGGAAGGCGGCATCATCTATGGCCTGACCACAGCCCTCTACAGCGGGATCACGCTGAAGGACGGCAGCGTCGAGCAGAGCAATTTCCATGATTACCAAATGGTCCGCATGGAGGACGCGCCTGCGGTGATGGTCGACGTCATAAACGGCGACAGCAAGGTGCTGGGGGGCGCCGGGGAACCGAGCCTGCCACCGCTTGCACCGGCTGTTACCAATGCGATTTATGCAGCGACCGGAAAACGCATCCGTGAATTGCCCATAGCGAAAAACTTCACTTAAATATCATAGTGTTACGTCAAATTTCTATTGCGGTATCTAGCGCCATTACCATGGCAATTCTCGGCGCTTTGGGATGAGCGGACTTGCCGTCGCGATATTGGCGGCAGGCCGCTCTGCGCGGTTCGGTGCGGAGGACAAGCTGGCCGCACCTTTTCGCGGCAAACCGTTGGGTCTGCACACCGCCGACGCGCTGATTGGCCTCGACGTTTTGCGACGTTGGGTGATTGTTCGGACGGTAGATCATCCGTGTGTGCCGGGCTGGACGTCGGCGGGGTTTGAGCCAGTCGTCAACCCGCACGCAGCGGACGGCATGGCCTCATCCTTGCGATGCGCCGCTGAGCGCGCACTTGAGATTGGGGCCGAGGGCCTTTTGGTCTGTCTGGCCGATATGCCCTTGGTGCCATCCGCGCATTTTTCGGCTCTCATGCAGGCGTGGGCCGAGCGTGGGGGTCTCGTTGCCTCGCAGGATCGCGCACTTGTCTCTCCTCCTGCCATTTTCTCGCGCGAACAGTTCGGGGTGCTTTCCAGCCTGACCGGTGATCAGGGCGCGAAGCCGCTGTTGCAGAACGCCTACCGCGTCTCCAGCCCGCTGGGCGCGCTGGGAGATGTGGACGACCCGGAAACTCTGCGGCGCTTATCGACCGGCGCTGGGGCTGCCTGATTGGGAGCGGGCGCCATTCACTTCTTGCTGTCGGAGTAAACGGCTCGGCTCGCCGCAGGGGCATCAAGCAGAACCCAAAGCGAAACGGACATGGCACTCAGTGAGGCGGCAAGGGCGAGCACCCGCGCCTTTTGAGCGTCCATACCAGGCCAGATCGGCAACGCTGTCAGAACGCCCAGCGCCAGCGGTAGCGCGATGGCGAAGGGAAGCGTCGGGCCGACACCTTGCATTAATTGGTGCCCGAGTGACAGCATATAGCCGATAACAAGCGTCGCCACGCCGATCCACACGGCGGATAGCGGGATGAGCAGGGCGAAGGCGGTGAGCATGAGCGGCAGTGTGAGGATATAGGCTGCCGTCGGCGCAAGCGTTTGTGCGATAAGGCCGATGAGGAAGAGCGGCAGAGCGGCCCCGACCACGCCGACGCGGCTGGGCTGCCACGTGCCGGCCACGGCAAGAAATGTCGCCAGTGCTCCCAACGCGATCATGATTTCCAGCCTCGGGATAGCTGCCAAACGGTCGTAATAATTTGGCGGCTCCAGCCCAAGGGACAGTTGATTCAGCGCAAAGGCTGTTGCGGCACTCAGCACAATTAGAGCAAGCATACGCCCGGCGCCTGCCACCAAGCCCTCTGTTCCGTCTTGCCGCACGACAAGGAGCAGCCCGCCTCCAACTAAGATCATCATGATCCAGCCAAGCCAAACGGGATAAATCACCGTCATCAACCCGAACACATCAAAGAACACGACATCAGCCGCCTGCTGGGGCAACTTTTCTGCCTTAAGCAGCGCGTATGTGAGGTCGAGAACCTGCGCGCCCATGTCCTGCAATGACCCTTGGTCAAGGTTGTCCGGCGTCGCCAAGGGAGAGTGGTAGAGGCCGGATCGACCAATGAACGCGAAGTTATAGGCGGCATAGTCATGCTTGATGACAGGTGTCAGGTCGGAATCATTGGGTAACACGGCGTAGACGAAGGCTGCCAATGAAGAGGCGCCAGGGCGTCGGACGGCATCAGCATAGACGTGCATGG
>CAJBSR010000375.1 GCA_903958285.1 uncultured Sphingomonadales bacterium | reverse complement strand
TTCGCGGCCACGGAAGCGCAGGGTGACTTTCACCTTGTCGCCTTCGCCGATAAACTTGTGCATCGCGCGCATCTTCACTTCATAATCGTGATCGTCGATGTTCGGACGCATCTTGATCTCTTTGATCTCCTGCGTCTTTTGCGACTTACGCGCGGCGTTGGCCTTTTTCTGGGCCTCGTACTTAAACTTACCGATGTCGAGGAATTTGGCGACGGGCGGATCAGCGTTCGGCGAGATTTCAACCAGATCAAGGCCGACTTCAGCTGCCTGATCAATCGCTTCGCGGGTGTACATTACACCCAGATTCTCGCCGTTCTCGTCAATCACGCGCACCTTGGGCGACACGATGAATTGGTTGAAGCGCGGTCCGTTCATCGGCGCAGGGCCAGGGCCCATGGGGCGCCGGGGGGTCATCGGAGGGATAAGCAAAACTCCATTGTTGATCTCAATTGCGCGCGATCTACCTTGAATCGGCGCGCGCGGGAAGAGGATTCGGCCCGAATATTCGCGGTTTGCGTCTCACCTGTGGCCCCAAGGCAGCACTGGCGGCACCGATTAGAGCGTCCGCAAGGCCGCCGCAGGGCGCGCGCGCAAGACCGGAAGGGCGCCCAGCAGGCCCAAGGCCAGCGTGCCCAGCCCGCCTGCCGCCACAGTTCCGATGACCACCGGCCAGTCCGGCGTCCAGCCCAGTTCGAACACGCGGGTCGTGACAAACCAGCCCGCTGCACTGCCGATCGCCAGCGCCAGACCGGAGAGAATAAGGCCAAGAACCGCATATTCGATCGCCTGAACGAGCAGCACCTGACCGCGCGTGGCGCCCAGCAGCTTGAGCAGCACCGCGTCATAGCTGCGTGTCCGGCGGGCCGCAGAAATCGCACCGATCAGCACCGCGATACCCGCAAGTATTGCGACTGATCCGGCAATGGCGATGGCCGTGGCGAGCTGGTTCAGCAGATCCGACACCTGCGTGATGACATCCTTGATGCGCACCATCGACACGGCAGGGAAGTTGGCGGCGACCGCGCGGCTGACCGCGGTTTCACGGGACAGCGGCATGCCGAGCGTTGCGGCATAGGTATAGGGCGCACCCGTCAGCGAGGCGGGGTCGAACACCAGCACATAGTTGAAGCCGAGCGTATCCCAGTTAATCTCGCGCATGGATGCAATCCGCGCCTCAATCTCCACGCCGAGCACAGAGACAATCATCATATCGCCAATCTTGAGCCCGGCCGCCTGCGCCGCTTCCTGATCAATCGAAACCAAAGGCGGGCCGCTATAATCTTTTGGCCACCATGTGCCCTGCGTCACCCGACTACCGGGCGGAATGTCCGCTGCAAAGGTGAGCCCCCGGTCACCCCGCAGGAACCATGCCTCTTCGGGGATCTCTTTCATGTCGGCGACGCGCTTGCCCGCAATCGCGACCACCGGCCCGCGCAAATTGGGCACCATCTGGATATCCGCGCCCGGTGCTTCTCTCTGCACAAGGGCCTGAAAGCGGGGCGCATCTTCCTTCGGGATATCGAGCGCGAAGAAGCTTGGCGCGCGTTTGGGGATGGTGCTTTCAATCTGGCTGTTGAGGCTCGTTTGGATGACGGCGAGGGTTGCGAACAAAGTCAAACCCAGCCCAAGCGCCACCACCAGTCGACCGGTCTGCGCACCCGGCCGGTGGAGGTTGGCAACCGCCAGACGGGCGAGCGGCGCCTTTGGATGCGGCAGGCGCGCCGCCACGCTGCGGATCGCGACACCAAGCAGGGTGAGGAGCAGCAGCAGGCCGAGAACGCTCGCCACGAACATCGCGGCAAAGAAGGGTTCCCGCGCGGTCAGGATCGCAAGCGCGGCGATCAGGCCCGCAATCGCGCAAATGGCAAGGAGCACGCGGACGCCCGGTCGCCCACTGCCCTCAACGCCTGTGCGGAACAAATTCGCCGCCGTCACGGCGCGGGCACGGGCCAAGGGAGCCAGCGCGAAGAGCAACGCAATGAGAAGGCCATTGGCAGCGGCAAGCGCCAGCGGGATCGGATAGAAATCGAGCCTTGGCGGCACAGGCAGGACGTCCCCTGCAAAGCGCACAATCATCGACGGCGCCAGCGCCCCGACCAAAAGCCCCGCGACGATCGCAAGGGCGGCCACAACGACGATCTGGACGAGATAGACAAGGAAGATCGTGCGGCTGTCCGCCCCCAGCACCTTCATGATGGCGATGCTGCCGCTTTTGCCTTCCAGCCAAGAGGCGACACCATTGCCGACGCCGATGCCCGCCACGGCAAGCGCGGTCAGCCCGACGAGCGCCAGAAACTGGCCAAGCCGTTCCACAAAACGACGGGTGCCCGGCGCGCCGTTGCTGCGGTCACGCACTTCCCAGCCCGCGCCTTTAAACTGCGTGTTGATCACCTGCGCCGCCGCCTCGGGCGTCACGCCCGGCTTGAGCCGGATGCGATAACTTGCCGAAAACAAGCTGCCCGGCTGGACAAGCTGCGTTGCGGCCAGCCCCTCCATGTCGGCGATAACTGCAGGCCCATAGGTAAAGCCGGAGCCCGACCGGTCGGGCTCTTCTCCGATGATGCCCATGACGCGGAAGTCCGCTTCGCCCATGCGGAACCGGTCCCCCGGTTTCAGGCCGAGCCGGTCCGAAAGGCCTTCGGCAATAACGACATCATTGCCCTTGGGCCGCGCACCAAGCGCCCCTTTTTGGAGCGTCAGTTCGCCATAAAGCGGGTAGGCGTTGTCGACACCCTTGAGTTCGGACAGCAGGGACGTGCCCGTATCCGGACGGATCGCCATCGCGCGCATGCGGACGACTTCGGAAACGGTACCCAGCTTTTCAAACGCGGCAAGTTCCGCCGGGTCCGCCTGCCGTTGGGCGGCCTCAAACTGGACGTCCCCTCCCAAGATCAGCTGCCCGCGTTCGGACAGGCCGCCTAAGATGGCGCTCGACAGACTGCCAATCCCCGCAAGCGCGGCGACCCCTAAGAACAGGCACACGGCCAACAGCCGCAAGCCCGCCCGGGAGCCGCGCAGATCACGCAGCGCAAGACGCCAAACGAGACTCACGATTTCTTGGACGCAATCCAGGCATCAACCTGTTCTTCCAGCACATCGAGCGGCACTGGCCCGTCTTTCAGGACGACATCGTGGAAGCCGCGCATGTCGAACTTGTCGCCCAAGGCCGCTTGCGCCTTGTCACGCAGCGCGCTGATCTTCAGGCGACCCACCATGTAGGCCGTCGCCTGACCCGGATAGATGATATAGCGCTCAATCGCCTTGACGATGCCACCCGGCGCGTCGGCCGAATTGTCTTCGACATATTTGATCGCCTGTTCGCGCGTCCAGCGCTTGTGGTGCAGGCCGCTATCGACAACGAGCCGGATCGCACGGTGCAGTTCCAGCTGGAGCCGTCCGAAATCGCGATAGGGGTCGGTATAGAGCCCCATGTCCTTGGCCAGCTTTTCTGAATAGAGGCCCCAGCCTTCAGTATAAGCCGTAAACCCGCCAAAGCGCCGGAAGGGTGGCATGTCGGTCAGCTCGGTCTGGATGGTACGCTGCAGGTGATGGCCCGGCAGCCCTTCATGATAGAACAGCGCCTCCACCTCGGTCAGCGGCATATCAGCCATATCGTAGAGGTTGGCATAATA
>CAJBSR010000374.1 GCA_903958285.1 uncultured Sphingomonadales bacterium | reverse complement strand
TGCAACTTTGTCCCATCGGGGAAGTTTTCGCGAAGTTTGGCGCCCGCCATTTATCGACCGGCTTGCCGCAGAGGATCGCTGTCACCTGAATGGAATGGCCATGCAGGATGGCAAACCGGCTTATGTAACCTGCCTGTCGCGCACCAATGTCTTTGAAGGCTGGCGCGAGAAGCGCCGCGACGGGGGCGTGGTGCTTCATGTCCCCACCGGCGATGTAGTGGCCGAGGGACTATCCATGCCGCATTCGCCGCGTCTCTATCAGGGCACGTTGTGGATGTTGCAGGCGGGCACCGGCGAGTTTGGTCGCATTGATCGCGACACTGGCAAGTTCGAGCCAATTTGCTTCCTACCGGGCTTTGCGCGCGGCCTGTCTTTTGTCGGCGACCACGCCGTCATCGGCATATCGCGCCCGCGCGAGAACCGCACCTTTGAAGGTCTTAAGCTGAATGAACGGCTGGAAGCAGAAGGTGTAGGGGCTCAATGCGCAATCTGTGTGGTCAACCTGCGCACCGGCGATATCGAACACCGGCTCGAGATTGGCGGCATTGTCGAAGAAATCTATGACGTCAACCTGCTGCCAAACGTGATCCGCCCCATGGCGCTTGGCTTTCGGAACGACGAGATCCGCTTCACAATCAAACCAGAGGCGCTGCCTGAGCCGGTCGGCACGATGAACTGAGATGTCGGCCGTCCCCACTCCCATCACACCAGAAGCGGCCAACGCATTCAATACTGCGAACACGGCCTTCCGAGAGGGGCGTTTTGCGGCAGCCCGCGAGGCGGCAACTCAGGCCGTAAAGCTCGCCCCTGAACTCGCCATCGCCCATGTGCTTAAGGCACGCATCCTGCGCCGTCTTGGCGATGCGACCGCAGCCCGCGATGCCTATGATGCAGCCCTGATCGCCGATCCGACAAGTTTTGATGCGTTCTTGGAACGCGGCAACGTGTTGCGCGCGCTTGGGCAGACCGTTTTGGCCGCTGCCAGCTATGCCAGCGCAATGGAGGTGCGCCCCCTCGACGCACGGCCCGCCTTTGCTTTGGCCCGCCTTTGGGAAGAGCAACCTGGCCGTGACGCAGAGGAAAAGGCCGCCATCGCCTTCCAGCGCGCGCTTGACCGTGCTGGTGCGGGGGAGGATCCGGCCACGGCGATGGCGGGGCTGTGCCGCGACTTGGCCCGTTTACGGATGGAACGCGCCGACCTGCCCAAAGCACTGGATGCCCTGCGTCAGGCTCGGCGACTTGCTGCGGCTAGTGACCTTACCCCTTTGATCGACCTTGATCTGGCTGAAGTCTACCTGCGTTTGGGAATGACCGCAGAAGCACAGGCCCTGATGGAGCCACTATCCGGGTCAGACGATCCAGCCCTGCTGCGGGCGCTGGCGCAGCTTGCCTATCGGTTCAACTTCTGGGCCGAAGCCGTCCAGATCCTGGAACGCTGGACAGCACTTCGCCCTGACGAAGCGCAAGCCCATCTTGATCTGGCTGATATGCAAGTGAAGTCGTGGCTGCTCGAAGACGCGCTAGCCTCGCTGGATCGTGCCGAGGCCAGCGGCAAAGTGCCACCGGCAAGCAGCGCGGCCCTGCGCGCGTCTATCGCCAACCGCGTGGGTGATGCTGACACCGCCCTCGCCCTGTATGAAAACCTGGTCGCCGAGGGCCAAGACAGTTTCGCCCCCAACGCCGCGATGAGCTTGCTTTACGCCGACAGCGTGACACCAAACGACGTGGCCCACCGCCACCGCGCGCTTTTCGCCAATTGGGGCGAAGGAGCGCGGTCGCGGGAAAGTTTCGGGGCTGATCCAAGCGTAAACCGCCCACTGCGGGTCGGCATGGTCAGCGGCGATCTGCACCACCAGCACCCTGTCAACATCTTCTTGCAACCTCTTCTCGCACGCTGGGATCACGCAAATCTGCCCCTGACGATCTATGCGACCGGACAAACCGTTGACGACCAGACCCGACTTGCCCGCAGCCGGGCGGGAAATTGGCACGACATCACCACCGCACAACTGCCCGCCCAGGTGCAGGCTGATGGGATCGACATTCTCATCGATCTGGCAGGTCACACGGCCGGCGGCACGATGCGGGCTTTTGCGCAGCGCATGGCGCCGGTGCAGGCCAGTTTCTTGGGCTATCCTGGTTCGACAGGTGTGCCCAATATCGACTGGCTGATCGGCGATCATGTGGTCACACCACCTGAAGCCGATCACCTGTGCAGCGAACAGGTAATGCGCCTGCCCAACACAGTGTTCTGCTTTGCGCCAGAAGTAGACTACCCCTTGCCGGATTTTGAAGCCGTCTCAGACAAGCGGCCCCTGACCTTCGGCTCCTTTAACAACATTCCCAAACTCACACCGCGCACGATCCGCCTGTGGGCTAAGGTGCTAAAGGCGGCCCCCCACGCACGCCTTTTGCTGCGCGCGCCCAGCTTCAAGGATGCTAGCGCGGTCGCACGGTTCCGCCGCTTGTTCGCAGAACAGGGCATTGAGGCAGAACGCCTGATATTCAAAGGGCCGGTCGGGCTTGACGTCATGATGCAGACCTATAGCGAGATCGACATCGCCCTCGACACCTTCCCATACTGCGGCGGCACCACTTCGCTTCAGGCGTTGTGGATGGGAGTGCCCGTCCTTACGATGCAGGGCGGGCAGTTCGTCTCTCGCATGGGGGCAAGCTTCATGACCGCTGCAGGACTGACCGAGTGGATTGCCAAAGATGACGCGGCCTATGTCGCGCAAGCCGTAGCGCTGGGGCAGGACAGAACAGCCCTTCTTGACCTCAAACGCAGCCTACGCGCCCGCCTGAAGGCCCGTCCAGGCTGGGACCCTGATCGATACGCCACCGATTTTGGCGCAGCGCTTCGTGCAATCTGGCGAAAGACGATGGAGCATCCCGCCGCCTCGGGTTAAAAAGGTGTTACATCCCAGTAGAGAAATGCCATTTCGCCATAGGGAAATTCGCAAGACCGTTAAGCTGAGCCTTATTCTCCTTCAAGGTGCTTAACTGGACCGAAACAACTGGCGCGGGGAACACAGCATGAGATCCTATCACCTCTCTGACGATAACCGTTTTTCCGTTTTGCTAGCGGTTGAGTCGTTGGGCATTCGTAACGAGGTTTCGGTATCTGAAGCGCTTTGCGAGCGGATTGAAACGAGCGTTTCTGTGTATCGCGCGGAGGATCCTGGCAAGCGGGGCGCTGGACAGGCGTCGCCCGCTCTAAGGTCACTTGCACTGCGGCTCACGCAGGAGGACCCATCTGTTGTGGATATACGAGATTTGATTACAGCCCTGCCGTCCGCTGCTGTCGAGCAGATTGAGGCCCGCGCGCTTCGTTTGGCCGACCAAGTTCCGGCCTTTGCAATTGTGGGTTCTGACCTACTAAACTGGGCTAAGTTTGCCCCCGCCACAGATCTCATCCCCCTTTTGCGTCTTTGCATTGTTGAGGGTGGCGCAGTTCTGTCTGGCCAAATGCGCACAACAGGCCGCCAATCTGCACCTCATTTTGGGCCTATTGTGTTCGGTCGTGGGCGGGGCATGGACTGGTTACCCAAACTAGAAGGCGGCCGCCCTGCGGATAATGCAGAGGTACGGTTGATAGCGCATTTGGCGGTAGATTGGCTGGAGAGCACCAGCGTCGAGCCTGAGGCTGGCCGCGATGGGAATTCGGCGTTCAGCGGTTTGGTTTACAGCGTGTTTGGCTGGCTGGATATTGAGGACAAGGCGCAGCATAGCCTGCGGCAGTATTGGAAGTTGACGAAGGTGAAGCGCCTGAGCCGGTGGTAACGCAGCAGCCAGCCTATCGGCCGAGGGCCTACCGCCTGAGATTGTCTGACCCTCTCTGACCCTGTGACGGGGTTTTCGCCAGCGCGGTTTTTGGGCGTCGCGTATCGTGATTCGCATGACGCATCACGTTCCCTCATCTGCCGCAAAGGCCCACCCCCAACCCGCAGCTTCGGCTGACGGGGCGGACGAAGTGCATGCGGCTCTGATGGCACTTGTG
>CAJBSR010000373.1 GCA_903958285.1 uncultured Sphingomonadales bacterium | reverse complement strand
TCGTGCCCATCTCTCGCGCAGATGGAGGCCAAATGCCACGAGCAGGCCGATGAACGCCGTCACGGACAGCGCGGACGTCAGATAGGCAAGGAACAAGCGCCCGAGGGCTGCTGCGTCCACTTTACCGGTTGAAAGGACAAACAGCCCATAGATGACGAGGGAGCCGAAACCGAGGCCTGCCGCCCGATATTCCCGTGCCGATAACCCCATTTGCCCCGTCGCCCCGACTTGAAATCAAGCATCGGAACGACGGGCCGCAGCAATCAGAGGCCGCGCCGTCCCAGCAGGCGCAGCCTTAGGGCATTAAGCTTAATAAAGCCCTGCGCGTCGCGCTGGTCATACGCGCCGGCGTCGTCTTCAAAGGTGACGATCTTTTCCGAATAGAGCGAGTTGGGCGACCGGCGGCCGACGACATGGACACCGCCCTTATAGAGCTTCAGGCGGACCGTGCCCGAGACATGGTGCTGGCTATGGTCGATGGCGGCCTGCAGCATTTCACGCTCCGGTGAGAACCAGAAGCCGTTGTAGAGCAGCTCGGCATATTCCGGCATCAGCTTGTCCTTGAGGTGCGCAGCGCCCCGATCCAGCGTGATCGACTCAATGCCACGGTGCGCCAGATGCAGGATCGTCCCGCCCGGTGTTTCGTACATCCCGCGCGACTTCATGCCAACAAAACGGTTCTCGACCAGATCGAGGCGACCAATGCCGTGCCGTTTGCCCAGCTCATTCAGCTTGGCGAGCAAGGTCGCAGGCGACATGCCTTCGCCATTCACAGCGACCGCATCGCCACGCTCAAAATCAACCGTGATGAATTCCGGCACGTCGGGCGCGTCTTCCGGATTGTCGGTGCGCGAATAGACATAGTCGGGCACTTCTTCCCACGGATCTTCCAGCACCTTGCCTTCGGATGACGTGTGGAGAAGATTGGCGTCTGTCGAAAACGGGCTTTCGCCGCGCTTGTCCTTGGGGACCTGAATCTGATGCTTTTCGGCAAATTCGATGAGCGCTGACCGGCTGTTCAAATCCCATTCGCGCCAGGGTGCGATGACCTTGATGTCCGGGTTCAGCGCATAATAGCCGAGTTCAAAGCGGACCTGATCATTGCCCTTACCGGTCGCGCCATGGGCCACAGCGTCGGCGCCAACTTTAGCGGCAATCTCAATCTGCTTCTTAGCGATCAGCGGGCGGGCGATCGATGTGCCGAGCAGGTACAGGCCTTCATAGAGCGCATTGGCGCGCATCATCGGGAAGATGTAGTCGCGGCAGAATTCTTCACGAACGTCTTCAATGAAGATGTGCTCTTCCTTGATGCCGGACATGCGGGCCTTTTGACGGGCGGGCTCAATCTCTTCACCCTGCCCCAGATCGGCGGTGAAGGTCACAACTTCACAGCCATAGGTCTGCTGAAGCCATTTCATGATGACGCTGGTATCCAGCCCGCCCGAATAGGCGAGGACAACGCGGTTGATCTCTTGCTTGTCAGTCATATGGAGGGCTCTTCCTGTTCTCCGAAACACCGCGTGCGCGCCTAGGGCGGATCGGCCCCAAACGCAACCGCAGCATCGGAATTGTCTGCCCCACCCCAAATAGAAAAGACCCCACGGACAGATGTCCGCAGGGCCAGTTCTGGGTCGCATTTTATCTTGTCTATTGGTGACGGCCCCCCAACCGGTGGGGTGGTTGAGGGGCCGTCCCGTCAATCCCTCAAAAGAGAGATTAGCGGAGCAGGTTGAGCACGCCCTGCTGGCTCTGGTTGGCCTGGGCGAGCATGGCGGTGGAAGCCTGCGCAAGGATCTGCGCTGAAGCGAGCTTCGTGGTTTCCACCGAGAAATCGGCGTCTTCGATGCGCGACTTGGATTCCGACAGGTTCGTCACGGTCGACGTCAGGTTGTTGACGGTCGAGTCCAGACGGTTCTGCACGGCACCGAGCGAAGCACGTTCTGTAGCAACGGTGTTGATGGCATCATCGATTGCAGACAGGGCTGTCGAAGCACCAGCAGCCGTCGAAATGTCGAGTGCATCGACACCCAGACCACCGGACTGGAGATCGGCAATCGAGATGTTGACCGACTGGCCAGCGTCCACACCCGTCTGAATGTCGAGATCGGCCGAACCGTCCAGCAGCGTCGTGCCGTTAAAGTCCGTGCGGGTGGCGATGTCGTCAATCTGTGCGGTCAGCGCTGTGAATTCCGACTGCAGCGCGCTGCGGTCCGTATCGGCGCCAGTGCCCGAAGAGGCCTGCACCGACAGTTCACGCATACGGACGAGAATGTTCGAAACTTCGCCCATCGCGCCTTCAGCCGTCTGGGCGAGCGAGATGCCATCGTTTGAGTTACGGATGGCCTGGTTCAGACCGCGCACCTTGGCGTCCATGCGGGTGGCGATGGCGAGGCCGGCGGCGTCGTCCTTCGCGCTGTTGATGCGCTTACCGGACGACAGACGCTGCATTGCAGTGTCGAGGTTATTGGTCGCAAGACGACCGACATTGTGAGCGCGAAGCGCGCTGACGTTGGTGTTAATGACAGCCATGATTTTTTCCTTCCATTAGCGACCATCGGGGCATCGATCGGTCACAAGCCAATTAACGTCTCCACTTCGACCGGTTTTAAATCCACCCTGTCGCTTTTCTGACGGGGGCTTGAGTAATCGTTGCAAATTCATTGACTTAATCAATCTGGCACATCGCTTGCTTTATGGTTCGCGGGCCCGAACGGGCGACATTTTCAGGGCGAACCAAAAGGCATGAAGGCAATCGACGCAGGGGGACTGATGCAGATGCGATCAGCGATCCTGAACCAGAACACCGCGTTGCAGCGGGCGGCAGGGCAGGAAGGGCCTGCCGCTGTGGGCGGTGCTGCGCCTGTGCAAGGCAGTGGCTTTGGCGAGACGATGGTCAGCGCGATCAAGGCCGTCAACGAACAACAGGCCAAATCAAGCGGCCTCACAGAATCTTATGAACGCGGCGAAACCAGTGACCTCGTGCAGGTCATGGTTGAACGCCAGAAGTCCTCCGTCGGCTTTGAAGCGACCCTTCAGGTCCGCAACAAGCTCCTGTCCGCATATCGCGACATCATGAACATGCCGGTGTAACAAATGGCCGAACAAGACATCATTCCCGCCGGTTCCACCGCGCGTCTCCAGATGGGCGGTCCGATGGGCGGCGTCCGCAACTTCATGGCGCAGCCCGCGGTGGCGCGCAGCCTGCCCATAATCGGCCTACTCGCCGCCCTCGCCATTACGGCGGCGGCCTGGTTGACCTTCAATGTCCCGCCGCAACGGCCGCTATTTGAAGGGCTGCAGGAAACCGACAAGGCGGCGGTGGCAAGCTCGCTACAGTCGGCTGGAATAAACTATACCTTGGACGGCGCATCCGGCGCGATCAGCGTTGCCGATCAGGATTTCCACAAAGCACGCATGCTGCTTGCCGGTGAAGGGCTGCCAAAAGCTGCCCCCAGCGGCGACGCTCTTGTCAGCGCCATCCCGATGGGGGCCAGCCGCGCGGTGGAGGGCCAGACCCTGAAGGCCGCGCGCGAAGCAGACCTTGCCCGCACCATTGAAGCGATTGACGCAGTGGCCAGCGCGCGTGTGCATCTGGCGACACCGGAACCAAGCCTGTTCGTGCGCGACGCCTCAGAACCCGCCGCCTCCGTCATGCTGCGTCTCCAGACGGGCCGCACCTTGTCTGATGCGCAGGTCCGCGCCATCCGCCACCTGGTCGCCTCGTCCGTACCGGGCCTTGGTGCGGAACAGGTGTCGATTGTCGATCAGTCCGGGTCGCTCCTCTCCCAACAGGGGAGCAACGGCGATGATCGCAATTTCCAGCTGCAGACGCAGATGGAAGATCGTTATCGGCAGGCAATCACCACGCTCCTCACACCCGTCATGGGCGTCGGTAACTTCTCAACAGAGGTGCATGCGGAGCTCGACGTGAGCGAAAGCCAGTCGACGCGTGAAACCTACCCCAAGGATGACGTTGCCCTGCGCAGTGAAGAGGGGAACAAATCGTCCGGCACTTCTGCGGCACCCGCCATGGGCATTCCCGGCGCAACATCCAACACGCCGCCGACCACCGCACAGGTCACAACAACGCCACCAGCGGCCCAGCCCGCCGCTGCTGCTGCCGCGCCGACCCAAACGGAAGAACAGTATTCCCGCAGCTTTGATGTAGGGCGTGAAATCTCCGTCACGCATCAGCCGGTGGGCCGCCTGAAGCGGGTATCGGCGGCGGTCGCGCTTAACACGGCCAAGCCTTTGAAGCCTGCCGAACTCCAGCAGATTGAAGCGCTCGTGAAGGGTGCTGTCGGCTTTGACGCGCAGCGGGGCGACATTGTTGCCGTGTCGATGCGCCCCTTTGCCAAGGTCGAGCAGCCGGAAGAACAGTTGCTCGATAGCCCTTGGCTGATGCCGTTGATTCAACAGGGCGGCGCTTTGCTGGGCGCGCTTCTTGCCTTCCTCTTCATTGGCAGGCCGATCATGAAGGCGCTGAAGCGCCCCGTCGTTGAGGAGGCTCCGATCGACGAGGCGCTGGCAGGCCAGCTGATGGACGCAACCTCCATGCCGCCCCCGGGTCGACCGGTCACGCTCGCGATGATTGAGTCTGCCCCAAGCTATGAAGCGCGCGCTGCCCTTGTCCGCAACTTTGTGAAGCAGGACCCTGCCCGCGCCGCCCTCGTTGTCCGCCAGCTGATGCAGGAAGGCCAGAAGAATGGCTGAGGCTGACGACGTACAAGACACAACGCCCTCCATCGACGGCAAGTCGGCAGCCGCCGTCCTCATGATGTTGCTGGCGGAAGAAGAAGCCGCCGCCATCGTGGGGCATCTCGACGCCAATGAAGTCAAGGCGCTGGGCACAGCTATGCTGGGTGTGGCCGGGATCAGCGAAGACAATGTTGATGCCGCGCTGGAGATGTTCGCCGACAAATGCCGGGGCGTAAATCCGCTGGCAGCAGATCCGACACCGCGTGTCCGCTCTGTCATTGAGCAGGCGCTAGGTCCTTCACGTGCAGGCACATTGCTTGCCGATATCGCGCCCGTCTCCTCCCCCAAACTTGCCGAGATGCTTGACTGGATGGAAGTCGATGTTCTCGCCGCCTTGCTCGACAATGAGCACCCACAGGTCGGCGCGCTCATCGTCTCCAGCCTGAGTGCCGATCTCGCCGCACAGGCGCTCGGCAAGCTGGAGGAAGGTCGTCAAACCGACCTGCTGTTGCGCGCCGCGCGCCTTGGCCGCGTGAGCGTTGAGGCCATTACCGAGCTGGAAGACATCGTATCGCGCTATGTCGGCGATGCCGCCCCGCCGCCCAAGGTGGAACTGGGCGGGTCTTCCGGCGTCGCCAAGATCATGAACAGCCTTGGCAAGCCCAAGGGCGAACGATTGATCAAGGCCATCCGCAAGGCGGACAAGCCGATTGCCGACGCCATTGAAGAAGGCATGTTCGTCTTTGAAGATCTGATGGATCTTGACGCCAAAGCCCTCGGCACTGTCATGCGTTCGGTCGATTCAAGCTCGCTCGTCTTTGCACTCAAGGGCGCGCCAAAGGAACTGGTCGACCGCATCTTTGCCTCCATGTCGCAGCGCGCTGCCCAGTCCATTCAGGACGAAATGGCCGAAAAGACCAAGGTGAAGCGCGCCGAAGTCGACGAGGCGCAGAAGGCCGTCATCGCCATCGCCCGTCAACTGGCCGACGCAGGTGAGATTGTGCTGGGTTCGGCAGGCAATGACTATGTCTGAGGTTATCGCCATTCCCTTGGGCGCGATCCGCCAAGTCAGCAGCCCGTTTCGCGCCGGCTTCAACAGCGACACTGGCTTTGCGACAAGGGTTCCAGTTCCCTCGACGGCGCTAGAGGACGACTATGCGCGGGGCTTTGCCGACGGTCAGGCCGAAGCCGAAGCCCGCTTTGGCCAAGATACGGCCGCGGCGAACAGCATCCGTCAGGCGATAGCGCAGCTTCGTGCCGAGCCTTCGGAAGAACTCGGGCTCTACATTGCCGAGGCCGTTTCCCATCTTGTCCGCCAAATCGTCGGGGAGACGCAGATCACGCCCGAAGAGATCACCCGGCGCGCGCAGGCCGCCGCGGCCATGATCGCCGAAAATGACGCCGCAACAGCCATCCGCCTCCACCCAGACGACGCGGCGTTGGCGGGCACAAACATCGGTGCGATCTCTGTCGTGCCGGAATCGGGCCTTCTGCGCGGCGACATATTGGTCGAGTGTGCAGCGGGCACCATTGAAGACGGCAACGCTCTGCGTCTGGCCGCCCTTGATGCCGCGCTTGGGCTTGGAGGTCATGAATGAGCCGCCTTATGCCTGCCGCGCGGGACCGCCTTGATGACTTCAAGCCTGCCTTTGGCGCCATCCGCACGGGTCGTCTGGTTGGCCATGACGGTGTGATGCTGGAAGCCGAAGGGCTGGACCTGCCGCTTGGCGCCAGCGCGCGCATCCAGGCGGTTGATGGCCGCAAGATGCGTGGCGAAGTCGTCGGCTTTCGCGGCAGCCGCACGCTGCTCGTCCCGCTCGACGGCGCCGCCCCCTATCGCGCGGGCAGCCGGATCGAACCCGATGCTGAGGCCGGTCGCGTCGCCTGTGGTCAGGCGCTGCTCGGTCGCATCATCGGCGCACATGGCGAGCCGCTGGACGGGCGTGGCCCGATCCTCGCGCGCGACAGCTGGCCGCTCCATGGCCCGGTCAGCAACCCGCTCAACCGCGGCCGGGTCGTGCGTCCGCTCGATCTCGGCGTACGTGCCGTCAACGGCCTGCTGACGGCGGGCGAAGGCCAGCGCATCGCCATCATCGCAGGCTCCGGCGTCGGCAAATCAGTGCTGATGGGCCAGATGCTCGCCGGCAGCGAATGCGACGTTGTCGTCATCGGCCTCGTCGGAGAACGCGCGCGCGAAGTCACAGACTTCATTGAAACCCGCTTGTCTGCGAGCATGATGCCGCGCGCGGTTGTCGTCGCTGTACCTGCGGATCATCCCCCGCTGCTACGTCTGCGTGCCGCGATGCGCGCGACGGCGATTGCCGAACATTTCCGCCATGAAGGCAAACGCGTCCTCCTCCTTATCGACAGCCTGACCCGTGTGGCCCATGCCCAGCGGGAAATCGGCCTTGCGCTTGGCGAACCGCCGACGATGAAGGGCTATCCGCCCTCGGCGCTTGGCCTCATCCCCGGCCTTGTCGAACGGGCCGGACGCGATGTCCGTTCGGGCGGGTCAATCACGGCGCTTTACACGGTCCTTGCCGATGGCGGCGACAATGATGATCCCATCGTCGATACCGCGCGGGCCATTGCCGACGGGCACATCGTCCTGTCCCGCGCCTTATCCGAACAGAATGTCTTTCCCGCGATTGACGTCGGCAAATCGCTATCCCGCGTGATGGCAGACATCGCCGATACAGATCATCTGCGCGCTGCGGCCCGCTTCCGCCAGCTTTGGTCG
>CAJBSR010000372.1 GCA_903958285.1 uncultured Sphingomonadales bacterium | reverse complement strand
GCATGTCACCTTGAAAATCGTCCAACCCGGCAATTTCGGGACGGTTGGGGAGAGACAAACAACCAGTGGCCGCAATCACATAGCGGGCGCTGTAACGGTCGCCACGGTCCGTGCGTATGTGCCACGTTGCGTTGCCCTCGTCCCATTCGCAACTGGTGACGCGGCAATTGAAAGTGATGTCGCGGCGCAGATCGAACCGATCGGCAACATGGCGGGCGTAGCTCAGGACCTCGGCTTGCGTCGCGAAGCGCTCGCTCCATTTCCACTCGTGCAGCAAGGCCTCGTCGAAGGCATAGCAATAGTCGAGGCTTTCGACATCGCACCGCGCGCCCGGATAGCTGTTCCACCACCACGTCCCGCCGACCTCCTCAGCGGCTTCGCAGGCGTGGACCGAAAAGCCCAGGCCGCGCAGCTTATGAACGGCGTACAGCCCGGCGAACCCGGCGCCGACGATTAGGACATCAAGTGCCTTGTCGCGTGATGAGGCGGATTGTGGCTGGTTGGATTCAGATTGTGCGCCATTAGGCATGTCGAGGCATCTCTCCAAACGCTATCCGGCGCAAGGCGCGGTGCGGTGTTTTCCCATGCCACGATAGCCTGATATCTAGCCGGGGCGGAAGCCATCGTTATTCGGCCAAGCGTTCATTCGCCAAGCGTTGAATTTGCCGGTCCTGTTTCCCATCTCACCTTTGCGGGCCGGGCCCCTCTGACAAGCAGGCATTGTCAGGTTAACTTCTGACGGACGCATTGATCCTGCGCTCGCCCATTTCACCCCTTGGCAGCGGACGCAGCATTCCACTCCGCCATGGCGGCAGCACGGAAGTCTCGCATTGTGCTTCGGGAGACGAGGTGACGCTGGATATTGAAGGTGTTGTAAATTGCACTGTGGGTGGAAACGAACCGCTGGGCTTGACCCTGAGACTTGAACCGCTGCATTTTCCGCTCCCGTCGTCGGACATGGAGGTGCGAATTTTCCACCCGGTTGTTGTCGCGCAACCGGCCGGGTTTGTGACGCTTCAGGCCGCCCAGATCTCGCAAGGCAGCTTTGTACGAAGCGAGGCCATCGGTCACGATTGCTTCCGGAACGAAGCCCTGGTTCTTGAGCAGTTTCCTCAGCAGTTTCAGTGCTGCTGCCTTGTTGCGGCGCTTCTGCACGAGAACGTCGAGAACCTCGCCTTCCTTATCGACCGCCCGCCACATGAACATCCGTTTGCCGTTGATGCGCACGACCATTTCATCGAGATGCCAGACGCAATCGGCCGCCCCGCGGCGCTTGCGAATGTTGGCGGCGATGGCCGGACCGAACTTGTTGGCCCAGCAACGCACGGTCTCGTAAGTGACATCGATCCCGCGTTCGGCGAGCATTTCCTCAACATCGCGCAGGCTCATGGTGAAGCGGAAATAGAGCCACACCGCTAGCCGGATGGTATCGGGCGTAAACCGGTGGCGCTTAAAGGATATGGAGTTCATCCTCGTCCCTTTATGCGACGAATGGCCGCAAGCGGAAACAAGTTAGCGTTTGCCTGACAGCACCCTCGTGCGCCAATCGGAGACGAGTGGCGATTAAACTGACAGCACCTTGAAGTTTCGCCATGGTCAGAGTAGGCTGG
>CAJBSR010000371.1 GCA_903958285.1 uncultured Sphingomonadales bacterium | reverse complement strand
GAAACGATCACAAACAGCGGCACGGTCCAGGGCTTCATCAGCGCCAATGGCAGATATTCAGGGTCTTCCTTCGTGCCATACCGCGTGCGGGCATGGTGCAGGCTGTGCACCCCTTCATACATGAAGGACGGCACCAAAAGCGGCACACCGATGAGCGCGTTCCAGGCAAAACGGAAGCCGGGCAGCGCAGTCGGGCGGATATGCGTGAGTTCATGAATGAAGAGGCCCGCGCGATAGAGCGTCGCAATGGCGAGCGCGGCCCAGCCGAGCAAGCCGCCGGTCGTTTCTGCCGTGATGGCCATGGCTAGGGCGGCATAGCCCACAAGCGTGCAGGCGAGAAAATCAGGCCAATAATATTCGGGCCGTGCGGCCGAGAGATCGCGTGTCAGTTCGGCAGCCGCGCGGATCATCGCGGCATCGTCGGGATGCTGCGAGAGCGGGATAGCTGCGGTCTTCTGCGCGCCGGTGGCGCCCGCTTCGTCAGCGGAAAGGAGCGAAGTTTTCATATCGATTCCAAATCTCTCTCCGCCCTTAGACGAGATCATCGTGGCAGGATGATGGCGGGTAGGACGACCTGCCTGCATTGACCCCTTCCATAGGACCAGTTTCATATCCGCTGCCTTGACATCGCTTCAAGAAGGCGGGACTTGGCAGCCTTCATCGCGGGCGAAGGGAGCCGAGGCATTGACCCAGATCAGTTTGAGCGTGCGTCCGGTCAAAACCAAAGCGGACCGCGCGGCCTTTGTTGATCTGCCTTTCCGGCTTTATGCCAAGGACCCCAATTGGGTCCCGCCGCTGAAGGATGAGGTTTATGGCCTGATCACGCCGGGCAAAAACCCCTGGTTTGAACATGGAGAAGCGCAACTCTTTCTGGCGGAACGCGGCGGGCAGGTTGTTGGCCGGATCACCGCGCATATTGATCAGCTTGCGCTCGCCCAGCCGCCTGAACAGGGCATGGGGCCGGGGGTCGGCTTTTGGGGTTTCTTGGAAGCCGAGGATGAAGCGACCGCCAAGGCGCTGCTCGACGCCGCCGCAGACTGGCTCCGTACCAAGGGCATGAACCGCTCAATGGGGCCGTTGAGCTTCTCCTATTGGGATGAAATCGGGCTGCTGGTCGATGGGTTCAATACGCCGCCTGTCGCCATGATGGGCTTCAACGCTGCGTCCTATCAGGCGTGGGTTGAAGCGGCTGGCTATGGCGGCGTGCAAGATCTGTTCACCTACGCCGTGCCGATTGCCGATGGCTTCCCCGAACTCGTCAATCGCCTTGTCGCGATGGGAGATAAGAGCGAGCGTATTCGCATCCGCCGCGTCGACAAAAGCCGCTTCGATGAAGAAGCCGCGCTCATCATCGGCATTTTGAATGACGCTTGGTCAGACAATTGGGGCTTCGTGCCGTTTACCCCGGCTGAAATTGCCTATGCGGGCAAGAAGCTGAAGCCGATTGTCTATGAAGATTTGATCCGTGTGGCGGAGGTGGATGGTGAGCCTGTCGCCTTCATGATGACAATCCCGGATCTCAATGAAAAGACCAAAGGCTTCAACGGGGCGCTCTTCCCGTTCAATTGGGCCAAGCTGCTCTGGTGGTTGCGCGCGCCTAAGGTGCGGACGATGCGCGTCCCGCTGATGGGGGTGCTGAAGAAGCACCAGAGCTCACGCCTCGCCAGCCAGCTCGCCATGATGATGATCGAATATATCCGGCGGGATGCCGCATCGAAATTTGGTGCGACACAGGGCGATTTCGGCTGGGTGCTGGCGTCCAACGGTCCGATGCGATCGGTGGGCGAAGCCGTGGGCGGCACGGTCAACAAGGTCTACCGCGTTTACGAAAAGGCGCTCTGATCGACCGAGGGCGCCGTGATGTGCGGTAAGGCCGCTGCCAATGTCGAATAATGCGATCCGTCCATAATCTGGCGGACACACGCCACATTGGGGAGCGCCTGTGCAAGCGCTTCGGCCATGGCGGGCGGCACCCAATTGTCCGCCGTGCCATACCAGAGGGTGGTCGGTACGCCGACGCGGGCGAGCACGCCTGACCAAGGGCCGACATATGCGGTGATCTCTGCCCGATAGGCGGCAGCCCCTCCGCTGAGACATTTTTGCGCAACGGCAGACCAGTCGTGCCGGAAGGCCGGGTCGGCCGCAAGCGGCGCGTCTTTGCCCTGTGACAAGGCGAACACCTGCCGCGCGAAGAAATCTGGGGCGATCCGCGCCACCAGACCCTGCACGCGCGTTACAAGATGGAACAGCCAAGGGTGGTCTCGCGCCATGCGAAAGATGGGCCCGCCTGCCATGTCTTTCAAAAAATCACCTAGCTCGAGCGGTGCGGCAGGCGCGATCAGATGGAGATGCGCAATCCGTGATGGATGGTCGGCTGCAAAGCGCATGGCGCCAATCGCACCGAGCGAAAAGCCAATTAGAGTGACTGGGGTGGCGCCGAACCGGGCTATGATCTGATCTGCCGCAGGCCCGTCGCGCAGGTCCGGCGCGAAGGCCCCTGCTATGTCCGAAACCAGTTTTAGCTCGTCAGGGCCACCGGGCAGGCCGTGCAAGTAAACGAGCGGTGGGACGGCATTCAATCCAGCACAATCCATGTTGCGGCATGGTCGCTCGCCTTTTCCCGGCCGCGATACTCTTTGTCGACACCGGCATCGACCAAGCGGTCAGCAGCTTCGGGCGAGAGCATCAGATGGTCGATCCGGAATCCGGCGTCCCGCTGCCATGCGCCGGCCTGATAATCCCAGAATGTCCAAAGCCGTCCCTTGGGGTGGCGAGACTCCAGCGCATCAGTCAGGCCGAGCGCGGAGAGGCGGCGGAAGGCGGCGCGGCTTTCCGGCTGCATCAACGCATCGTCGATCATTGCCTTGGGGTTGGCGATGTCCTCATCGGTCGGGATGACGTTATAGTCTCCAGCCAAAACTACGGGGATCTCGAGCGCCAGCAACTCCGCCGCCCGCGCGGTCAGCCGATCGAACCAGCGCAACTTGTAATCGAATTTCGGTCCCGGCTGCGGATTGCCATTGGGGAGGTAGATGGACGCCACGCGGATGCCGAAGGCATCGACCTCGATATAGCGGCTATGCTCATCTTCAGGTTCACCGTTCAGGCCCTTTTGGACCTCAACCGGTTTTTCGCCGCGTGCGAGGATAGCGACGCCATTAAAGCCCTTTTGGCCATGGAAGACGCCGTGATATCCAGCTGCCTCAATGTCAGCGATGGGCAGCGTGTCGTCGCTCGACTTGAGTTCCTGCAGGCAGACGATATCTGGCTTTTGTTCGCCCAGCCACTCGATCAGTCGGGGAAGACGGGCCTTGATGCCGTTGACGTTATAGGTGGCGATCCGCATCAGACAGAAAAGCTGGCGCCGCAACCACAGCCGGAGGCCGCATTGGGGTTGGTCACGCGAAACGCGCTGCCGCCCAGCGATTCGACATAATCGACGTGTGAGCCGTCCAGCAGGTCGAGGCTCATGGGATCAACGACGAGCTTTACGCCATCCGTTTCCGTCACCAGATCATCCGTGTCGATGCCTTCAGCAAGGCCAAAACGATATTGGAAGCCGGAACAGCCGCCGCCTTCAACCGACAGGCGCAGCATGGCAGGCTTGCCCTGCTTGCTCGCGATAAAGGCGACACGCGCGGCAGCGCTCGGAGTCAGGTCAACGGTTTGCATGAGGTACAGATAGGCGCGACGGGCGTTCGGGGCAAGGCGGTGGGGTCGTTAGACCTCCATGTCATTCCCGCGAAAGCGGAAATCCAAGGGCCGGAAGAGAGACTGGATCCCCGCTTCCGCGGGGATGACACAAGGGAGTGACGCTTAAGTCTTACTCAGCCTTGCCCGGACCACCGAGGGCGACATTGCCTGCTGCACGACGTTCCATAGCCAACAGATAACCATCGGTCCGCAGGAACGGGGTCGGGTTCACAGCGCGGCCATCAAGGCGCACTTCATAGTGCAGATGGCTGCCCGTGGAACGGCCGGTTGAGCCCATCAGGCCGATGAGATCACCGCGCTTCACGCGGGTTCCGGCGACAGCGCGGATTGCCGAGAGGTGACCATAACGCGTCTGGATGCCCTTGCCATGGTCGATTTCAACAAGGTTGCCATAACCGCCAACCCAGCCGGTGCGGCCGATGATGCCGTCTGCCGTTGCATAGATCGGGGTGCCGACCGGACCGGGAATATCGACGCCGCTGTGCATGGCCGCACCGCCACGGAACGGGTCGGAACGAACACCAAAGCCGCTGGTCAGCGAGATAGCGGTCGCAACTGGTTTCGCAGAAGGAATGGCGACCATTGCCTGTTCGAGCTGGTCGAGGCGCTTCCAGCTGTTGAACAGCGCGCGGAACTGCGCGTCGGTCTTTTCAGCGGTCGGTGTCTTATAGTCCGCAGGAACAGGCTCATATGGGCCGCCCATGGCAAGGCTCAAACGGCGCGGGTTGATACCCAGCTTCGCGACGGCGCCTGCCTTCATGCGATATTCGTTTTCCGTGGCAGCCAGCAGCTTGCCTGCGATCATGTCCTGCTTAGCGGCAACCGGTGCAAAGGCAGCTGCGATATCTGCGGACTTGGGCGACGTGGCGGCATCAGATGGCAGCAGCGTGGCAAGCGTCTTTGCATCGCCCTTGCCTGCCAGAACGCTCGCGAGGAAAGCTTGGCGCTTTTCAAGGCGTTCTGCATGCGTGCGCGCATCTTTCCGGATGGTCGCGACTTCGGCCTGCAACGAGGCAACGCGCGTTTCCATGGCGGAAACGGCGGCCGACTGTTCAGCATAGTTGGTCAGGGTTGACGAGACAGCGGGGGCGGAAATCGCCACGCCAGCTGCGCCTGCAATGCCGGATGTCGCGCAAAGAGCGAGACCAGCGGCGGCGAGGACCTGTGTGCGGGTGCTCAAAGCCACGCGGCGCATCGCTTTGCCGTCGTGAAAGAACACTTCTTTCGGTTTAAAAAACTCACGCGCGCGCTCCACTATCCCGGTCGCAGCCGTGAACGAAAAGAACGTCATTATGTGACGACCCCCAAAACATTTCGACCCCGGCTCTCCCGTTTTCGGTCAACGAGGAACCTTCTGTCAGGTTGAATGCTTAACGTGGTCCTATCATGCAAGATCGGTGTAATATTCCCGCGTTAGACCGGCTTCGCTCCGCGCTGAGTCGTTGAATGGAGGCTTTAACGGCCCGGAAAAGTGACTCCGGACCAAGGATTTCCAATGGTCGACAGAAGCTAATCCTTGTGATTCGCATAGAATTGAGAACCATTTGGACCCGAAGCCGACATGCCGGATTTCATCGGTGTAGATCCGATTCAAGATGGTTGCACTTCGGGCATCGCCCATCTTTGCCAGTCGTTCGATCGTTGTCGGGCTGACGTCGAGGCCACGGGCTTCGAGCACCATGGGGATAAGGGCCAGCCGGGCGAGCACGTCGTGCCGCGTGTCCCATGCGGTTTGCCAAAGACCGTCATGGGCCGGATGCGCGCCATAATGGCTGCCAAGGGCGTTCAGGCGCCGCTCAATCAGCATGAAATGCATCGCTTCTTCAGCGCCGACGGAGAGCCAGTCGGTTATGAAGTCGCGGGGAAGGTTGGCGCCAAAGCGGCCCGCAATGTCAAAGGCCAAGTCAATCGCCGAGAATTCGATATGCGCGAAAGCATGCAGCATCGCGACCTTGCCTGCCAGTGAGCCCGCGCGCCTTCGGTGCGGCATCTTATTGGGGGGTAGCAGTTCGGGATGAGTGGGCCGACCGGGCCGGTCGGGCATGCCCACATCAAAGACATGCGCCAGCCGACCCGCCCGCCAATCGCGAACGACAGCGCGGGCACGCAGCACCTTCTCACGCGGCTCGGTCGCTTCGAGGACGGAACGGATGGCAACAGCGATGCTGGTCATGACCAGAGGGCTTTCACCCCCCATTACAGGGCCTTTGCCGCCTCCAGCACCGCCGCCGCATGGCCCGCGACCTTCACCTTGCGCCAGACATGGGCGATCTTGCCATCGGCCCCGATCAGGAAGGTGGCGCGTTCAATGCCCATATAGGTGCGGCCATACATCGACTTTTCAACCCAGGTGCCAAAGGCCTCGCACACGGCGCCGTCCCCATCGCTGCCAAGCTCCACCTTCAGGTCATATTTGGTGGCGAACTTGGTGTGGCTGGCGATGGAATCCTTGGAGATGCCGACGATGCTGGCACCGGCGGCTTCAAACTCACCGGCAAGGGCTGTGAATTCCTGCGCTTCCTTGGTGCAGCCCGAGGTGTCGTCCTTGGGGTAGAAATAGAGGACGAGCTTGCGCCCCTGATAGCCTGCAACAGACCGGTCGCCGTCCGGCGTCGCAAAGGTCACGTTCGGCGCGGTATCACCCTGTTCCAACATCATCAGTCTCCCTGCGGGGCCGCAATGGCCATCCATGCACTGGCCACCCTCTGCCGCGTCGCATCAAGCTCTGCAAGCAGGCCTTCCCATTCGGACATACCGCAGGCCCGCGCGATGACGGGGCGGGTGATCTCCGGCGGGATGTCGAGCGTGGGGGCCATCAGCCGGACGGTAACCAGCATCCGCGTCATCAGGGCATGAGCCTCAATCATGAAGGGGTCGAGCAGCCCAAGGGCCACAAGCTCACCTATGGCCTCGGACAGGCGGGGTGTCAGACCCTTGCCGGTGCGCAATTGGGTGACATGCGTCACGAATTCCAGATCAACGAGTCCACCTGCGGAAAGCTTGACGTCGAGCGGACCTTTGGGCTGTTTATGTGCCGCCATGTCGCCGCGCATCTTGGCGGCGTCGGCGATCAGTTTGGCGTCGTCGCGTGGGGCGGTCAGTACACTGTCGATGATGGCCTGTGTCGCGGCGCGGGCCTGAGGCGAGCCATAAACGGGCCGCGCGCGGGTGAGCGCCATATGCTCCCACGTCCAGGCATCCTCGCGTTGATATTGGGCAAATCCGTCGAGCGAGACCGAAAGCGGGCCATCATTGCCCGAGGGGCGCAGGCGCGTGTCGACCTCGTAAAGCGGTCCCGCCGCCGTCGCGACGGACAGCCCGTTGGTCACGCGCTGGGCAAGGCGGTTGAAATAATGGACAGCACCTAAAGGCTTGGCGCCATCGGATTCCGCGGCAAAGTCGCCGGTGAAGAGATAGATGAGATCCAGGTCCGACGCGTGGGTGAGCTCGGCCCCGCCCATGCGCCCCAGCGCGAGGATGACCAGTTCTCCGCCCGACACCTTGCCATGGGTGCGTTCATATTCGCTCATGGTGGCATCGGTGACGACAGTGATCGCGGCCTCTGCAATCCGCGCATAGCCTGCGGCCACATCGAGGGCATCATGGACCCCGCCGAGAAGCTGGACGCCGAGGGCAAAGCGCATCTCCCCCACGACGCGGCGGACACGATCCAGCTTTTCTTCCAGCGTCTCGCCGCCGCGCAGCTGGTTGGCCAATTCTTCCACGCTGCCGGGTGCGTCGAGGGCCGAGGCATCAATGAGCCGGTCGAGCATATCCGGGCGTCGCCCAAGCTGTTCAGCGAGTGTCGGCGCATGGCACAGGATGTCCGCTAGCATGGCCAGCAGGGCGGGGCGCGCTTCGAGCAACCGGAACAGATTGATGGCGCTCGGCAGGCGTTCCACGATGGTCGAAAACTGGTTGATTGCGTGAAGTGGATCGGGCGCCTTGCCGAGGCCGTCGATCAGCTTGGGAAGAACGGCCTCTAGGGCTTCGCGCGCTGCAGGCGTGCGAAGCGCACGGACGGTACCGGACCGCCAATGGGTGACCCGCTGTGCAGCGGACGCAGCATCGGGGAAGCCTGCGGCCGTCAGCATGGCTTCCAAGCCTTCTTCCTGCTGCGGCACGCTTTGGGTCGGTGTGCCGTCCAGCCCGTCATAAAGTGTCCCAACGGACGCGATGGACGGGGCCAGCAGGTCGAACATGGCAGCGCTGCTCTCTAGACCCGCCAGCTGCGCCACAGTGTCGAGGGCCGCTGCATCCTTGGGGAAGCTGTGCGTCTGCTGGTCATCGACCATCTGTAGGCGATGCTCAAACGTGCGATAAAGGCGATAGGCATTTATGAGCGTGTCCGCCTCATCGTCCCCGATATGCCCGGCATCTGCCAGTGCCCGCAGCGCATCCACCGTCGCCGGTGTTCGCAGGGCCGGATCACGCCCGCCATGGATCAGCTGGTGAATCTGGGCGAAGAATTCGCATTCTCTTATGCCCCCGCGTCCGCGCTTCAGGTCAAAGCCGGGTCCAAAGGCCTGTCCGCTCGCATAATGATCGCGGATGCGGTGGGAGATGGAGCGGATTTCCTTGATCGCCCCGAAATCAAGGCCGCGCCGCCAGACAAAGGGCTTAAGGGCATTCGAGAAATACTGGCCCAGCGTCCCGTCCCCCGCACAGGGGCGGGATCGGATGAAGGCGGCGCGCTCCCAAGCGACGGCCTGCGATTCGTAATAAGTAATCGCCGCTTCGACCGGCATTACGATGGGCGTCACTTCGGGCGTGGGGCGCAGGCGGAGGTCAATGCGGAACACATAGCCATTCTCATCGCGCGCCTGCATGATTTCCACGATGCGCCGCCCGATGCGGACCGCCGCTTCGACAGGATCGTCGCGGTCGCGGTAGGGCAGGGTCTGCGGGTCAAACAGCAGGATGGGGTCGATGTCCGATGAATAATTGAGTTCGCGGCTGCCGTGCTTGCCAAGCGCTATGGCCGCGAGCCCAAGCGGGTCGGCACCGGGCCGATAGTCCGCAATGGCGGCGGCAATCGCCTTATCGAGCGCAAAATCTGCAAAGTCGGACAGCGCGTGGGTGACCGCTTCTAGATCAAGAAGTCCAGCCAGATCCCCAATAGCCACGGCGAGCGCGAGTTGGCCCTTGGCGCGGCGCAAGGCCCGCCCGACAGGCTCGGCGGGATCAAGCGGCGCCTTGTGAAGTGCCATCGCGCCTGCAAGGTCGCCGGCGGTCAGCGCATCGCGCACATTGGGATGACGCGACATCAGCAAGCGCAGATGCGGCGCATGCCGATCTGCCCGTTCCAGCGCTTCGTTCAGCTTGTCGTAAGATGCTAACGTCATTCTAGTCGCATATACCGATCAGCAATCCACACAAGGAGTTACAGATATGACACGCAAATGGGCCGTTATCGCCGTCGCAGCCACCGCGCTGCTCGTTACCGGATGCAACACGGTGAAGGGCCTTGGCCGCGACATCGAGTCGGTGGGTGAGGCGGGCGAAAAGGTTGTGAAGTGAACCCAATTGTCATTCCCGCGAAAGCGGGAATCTCGCCGCGTGGTGCCAATGGATCCCCGCTTTCGCCAGATAATACGCGGATTTACTCTGCCGCTGCCGTCTCTTCCAGCTTTGCCCGCTTCCGCCCGGTAATCATGATGGCAAGGATGGCCATTTCGTAGAGAAAATACATCGGCACCAGCAGCAGAATTTGCGACATGATATCGGGCGGTGTCAGGACAGCGGAGACGACGGCAATGCCGACGACCGCATAACGCCGCCCAGCCTTGAGCTGCGCCAAGGTCAGGATGCCGACGCGCTCGAGCAGCATCAGCAGCACGGGCAGCAGAAAGGCCACGCCAAAGCCGAAGAGGAACTTGGTCGCAAAGCTGAGATAATTGCCCACGCCAGGCAGTGCCTCTTGGGAGACGCCGCCGACATCACCTGAAAAGCCGAGCAGAAACTCCAGCGCGACGGGCATGGCCAAATAATAGGCCATGGCCGCGCCTGCCGTGAACAAGACGGGCGTCATCAAGAGAAACGGCAAAAAGGCCCGCTTCTCTTTGGAATAAAGACCGGGCGCGACGAACCGCCAAAGCTGTGTCGCAATCACCGGAAAGGCGACCATGGTCGCTGCAAAAAAGGCGACTTTGATTTCGACGAAGAACGCCTCAAAAATGTCCGTGAAGATCAGCTTGCCTTGCCCTGCGGCCAGCAACGGCTGGACCAGAAAGCCGAAGATCGGTTTCGCAAAATAGAAACACACCCCGAAGGCCACGGCCATGGCAACGACGCACCAAAGCAGCCGATTGCGCAGCTCGATCAGGTGATCAAGCAACGGCATCTTGGTTTCGTCAAGATCGCTCACGGCTGGGACGTCCCTTTGGGGGCGTCATCACTGACCGCAGGCGGGGCTGCTTCGTCTTCGGCAGCAGGCGGGGGAATGGCGGGGTGTTCCCGCATGATGCGTTCATTTTCCGCGCGCCATTTTTCTTCCATTTCGGCCAGTTCGGATTCGCGGACCATTTCGTCAAAGCCGGACCGGAACTGACGGGCGACGCCGCGTGCGCGGGCGACCCATTGGCCGACCACGCGCATGACGCGCGGCAAGTCCTTGGGGCCGATCACGACAAGCGCGATCACCGCCACCAGCATCAATTCTGTAGGCGCGACATCAAACATGTTTTGACCGATCAGGCCTGCTTGTCGGTTTGCTTCTCAGCCTCAAGGACTGTCGGTGCAGGCGTAGTATCGATCCGCGGTGCAGGCGCGGGCGGCGTCGCGTCATCTTCGGCCATGCCCTTTTTGAAGCTCTTAATGCCCTTGGCGACATCGCCCATCAGATCGGAGAACCGGCCCTTGCCGAACAGCAACATCACAAGGATGCCGACGACCAGCCAATGCCAGATGCTGAAACTACCCATTTGTAGACTCCCAAAGAAGAATGGCCGCTCTAGCCCGACCGGACCCCGCCGGACAGTCCCAATTTAGGCGTGATCGTCATCGCTTTCCAGTTCTTCGGCCTCTGCCCCTGTTTCCGGCAGCTCCATGGCCTCAAAGGCAAGGTCAACGGGGTCGAGCAAACCGGCGGCGCGCAGGTCATCAATGCCCGGCAGGTCGCGCCGCGTTTCCAGCCCGAAATGGGCCAGAAAAGCAGGCGTTGTCGCGAAGGTCAGCGGACGTCCGGGCGTTTCGCGGCGGCCCGCCGGGCGGACCCAGCCCGCCTCCATCAAGACGTCGAGCGTACCTTTGGAAATCTGCACCCCGCGAATGGCTTCGATTTCGGCACGGCTCACAGGCTCGTGATAGGCAATGATGGCGAGCGTTTCGATCCCCGCGCGGCTGAGTTTGCGGGTCTCCTCGCGCTCCCGCCGCAAGATATGGGCAAGGTCCGATGCCGTCTGAAAGTGCCATTTGCCCCCTCGCTCGACAAGGGTGACGCCGCGGGTGGCATATAGATCGGCCAAGGTCGCCAAGGCCGCCTTCACATCAATGTCGGGGCCAACATAGGCCGCGATATCCTGCACCGACAAAGGCTCGGCAGCGGCGAACAAAGTGGCCTCAACCGCGCGCGTTACGTCAGCGGCGGGGTCCAGGGCGGCCGGGTCAAGCGGGAGGCGCGGTTCAGTCATGCGGCTCGCACATATAATGGGGCAAAGGCCGATTCTTGCCGCAGGGCAATTTTGCCCTGACGGGCCAGTTCCAGCGTGGCCAGAAAGCTGGAGGCCAGCGCGGATTTGCGGAATTGTGGATCGTCGCTTTCGGGCAGGAAGCGTTGGATGACGGTCCATTCGATCGCCGCTCCGACCAGTCGGGAGACGCGCGCAATGGCCTCTTCCAGCGTTAGCACATTGCGCTGATGGACGATGTGCAGTGGCGGTTCTGCACGCACCTTCACATGGCCATAGGCTTGGATCAGTTCAAACAGGTTCGCATCCCAGAGGGACTTGCGCACGACGCGCAACCCTTCCGGCGCTGGCCTTGCGAACACATCGCGCCCCAGCCGGTCGCGGCCCATCAGTCGGGCCCCTGCATCGCGCATCGCGTTCAGCCGTTCCAAGCGGAGTTGCAGCCGCATCGCCAATTCCTCGGGGCTCGGTTCGATCTCCGGATCTTTGGGCAGCAGCAATCCGGATTTGAGATAGGCAAGCCAAGCGGCCATCACGAGATAGTCGGCTGCCAGCTCCAGCTTCAGCGCTTTGGCATCGTTGATGAAGGCGAGATACTGATCAACCAATGCGAGAATGGAAATTTCCCGCAGGTCCACCTTTTGAGACCGCGCTAGGGTCAGCAGCAGGTCGAGCGGACCTTCCCAACTGCCCACGTCCACCGTCAACCGATCCTCATCGACTGCCTTCGGCAGTTCGAATGCGTCGATGACCAGTTGTTCTGCCATTAGGCCAGTGCCAGCAGCGCGTCGCGCTTTTCGGTGAGGGCGGCAATACGATCAAAATGGTCGACAGGCCGGATGGTCGCCATCGCCTTATCCAGCCGCGTGCGGGCGTCTGCCGTGATCTCGGGCAGGAGGTTCGCAATCGCGACCATCTCGTCAAAGCGGCCCCAGCAGTTGAGCGCGATGTCGCATCCAGCGGCCACACAATCGGCGGCGCGCTGCGGCACATCTCCTTTGAGTGCTTTCATGTCCAGATCATCGCTCATCAAAAGGCCGGTAAAGCCGATCTGCCCGCGAATGATATCCTGAATGATGGTGGGCGACATTGTGGCACAGCGCTCTGCGTCCCATGCCTCAAAGACCACATGCGCGGTCATACCCATCGGGGCATCTTTCAGCGCCGCAAAGGGGGCGAGGTCCTGCGCCAAGTCGTCCGCGCTTGCGCTGACGGTGGGCAGTTCATGGTGACTATCGACCAGCGCACGGCCTTGCCCCGGCATGTGTTTGACGATGCCGACAACGCCGCCTGCCTTGAGGCCATCAATGACGGCGCGGCCGAGCGAGGCCACCCGAAGCGGCTCATTGCCAAAGGCGCGGTCGCCAATGGCGTTGTGCGTTTCGGGCACGCGCACATCGAGAAGGGGCAGGCAATCGACAGTGATACCGACTTCGGACAGCGTCAGCGCAATGGCTTCAGCATTGGCGCGGGCGGCTTCAATAGCGGACATGGGGGCTAAGTCGTAAAGCGCATTGAACGCGCCGCCGGGCGGAAAGGCGGGCCATTCGGGCGGCTGCATCCGGGAAACCCGGCCACCTTCCTGATCGATGAGGATGGCAAGGTCATCGCACCCGGAAAGGTCGCGCAGATCGTCAGTCAGCGCGCGCAGCTGCGCCCGATCCACGATGTTGCGTTTGAACAGGATATAGCCGGCGGGGTCGACGTCACGGAAAAACGCCCGCTCCTCGTCGGTAACACGATCCCCGGACAGGCCGAAAATGACGGGCTTCATAGCGCCGCTATTAGCGACGGGCGGCGCCCTTGTCGAAGAGAGTGCCGCCCGCGTGTCTGATATTTGGGGATTACTTCACAACGATGCAGTTGGCGCCGCCGGCTTTCAGCTTCGCACAAGTGTCACTTGCCTGTGCACCTGCGCCGACGCGCAGACGATAGAAGGTCGTGCCGCCCACCGACGCCTGCACCACCGACTTTGGCAGCGTGCCAAGGAAGGCATAGCGTTGGGCGAGAGCATTCCACGCCTGATTGGCGCTGGCTTCGGAGGCATAGGCACCCAATTGGATGAGGCCTGTGCCAATGGCGGCGGGCGTTCCGGCAGCCGGGGCAACAACCGGCTTGGGCGCTGGAACCGTTGGCGCGGGCGCCACGAGCTTGCCGCCGGTCTGGACAGAGGCGCTGGCTTTGGGTCCGGACGCCACAGGCGCTGCAGGCTTCACTTCAGTTACGCGCTGGCCGTCAATCGGGGTCTCGGGCTGGTTGGCCACGTCCATTTTGCCGTTGGCGTCAGCGCCTTCAGAGGCAGCAAAGGCAGCATCGCCCTGACCTTCCACCTTCATGCCGCCAGTTTCGTCCGGCTTGACCTTATAATCGCCTTCAGCCGCGGCAATCAGGCGACCATCGCCGTTGGGCGTCTGTTCCTGATTGCGCAACCACCAGATGCCGCCGACGATCACGCCAAGGGCAAGGAGCGCTGCAATCACAAAGCCAAGAATTTTACCGGTATCGACGCTTGGCTCCGGCTCATCGCTGTCGACGGCCTCCAGCCAGGGCAGGCGATCCTCATCGGCCAGCGACAATTCCTGAGCCACGTCCCGTTCGGATTCCCCCACCATACGCCTACATCTCCACTGCGGCCGTCACCCCCATGATTGACAGACCGTTGGAGATAACTTGCCCGATTGCAGCCGCCAAGAAAAGACGGGCGGACGTAGTTTCCACCGAATTAACCAATAAAATGCGCCGTTCTGGATCATCATTGCCTGAATTCCAGTAAGCGTGGAAGGCAGCAGCGAGATCATAAAGGTAAAATGCGATGCGATGCGGCTCCCGCGCGGCGGCGGCTGATTCGACGATTCGCGGGAATTGCGCGGCCAATTTGGCAAGCTCCAAATCCGTTGCGTCGAGCTTTGAGACATCGGGCGTGGTCGCGTCGATGCCGGCCTCAGCGACCTTGCGTTTCAAGGAGCAAATGCGGGCATGGGCGTATTGCACGTAGAAGACCGGATTGTCTTTTGAGGCTTCCACGACCTTGGCAAAGTCAAAGTCCATCTGGGCATCGGCCTTGCGGGTCAGCATCGTGAAGCGCACGACATCCTTGCCGACTTCGCGCACGACATCGGCGAGGGTGACGAAATTGCCCGACCGCTTCGACATCTTCACAGGTTCACCTGCGCGCAACAGGCGCACCATCTGGACGAGCTTCACGTCAAAGGGCTTGGTGCCCTCCGTCAGCGCCTGAACAGCGGCGCGGATGCGCTTGACGGTGCCGGCATGATCCGCCCCCCAAATGTCGATCAGGGCATCGGCCGACTGCGCCTTTTGGAAATGGTAGGCCATGTCGGCGCCGAAATAGGTCCAGCTGCCGTTTGATTTCTTGATCGGGCGGTCCTGATCATCGCCAAACTGTGTGGAGCGGAACAAAGGCAGCGTGACGGGTTCCCAATCGGGGTCGACTTCGCCCTTGGGTGCTTCCAACTGGCCATCATAAACAAGATCGCGGGCGCGCAGGAACGCTTCGGCAGCTTCGGGCAGTTTATCCCGCTGGACGATGGCTTCAGAGGCGAAGACGTCATGTTCAATGCCAAGCAGCTTGAGGTCAGCCTTGATCATGACGAGCATTGCGGCGACCGCAGCTTCACGGAACAGGACCAGCCAGTCGCTCTCGGGCGCTGCGACGAACATGTTGCCATGTTGCTTGGCGAGATCCTGACCGACGGGGATCAGATAGTCGCCCGGGTAGAGACCTTCGGGGATGTCCCCAATGTCTTCGCCCAGCGCTTCACGGTACCGCAGGTGAACCGATCGGGCGAGGACGTCGACCTGACCGCCCGCGTCATTGACGTAATATTCGCGGATGACCTTATGGCCTGCATATTCGAGCAGCGAGGCGAGGGCATCGCCCACCACCGCGCCGCGGCAATGCCCCATGTGCATCGGCCCGGTCGGGTTGGCAGAGACATATTCCACGTTCACCGTCTTGCCCGCGCCAACGGTCGAGCGGCCATAGGCGTCCCCGGCATCGCTGATCAGATTGACTTCCGAACGCCAGGCGTCGTCCGTCAGCTTCATGTTGATGAAGCCGGGGCCGGCAACGTCGACAGCCGCGACCTCGTCCAAAGCCGAAAGCTTGGCGCAAAGCGCTTCAGCCAATGCGCGTGGGTTCATCCCCGCAGGCTTGGCGAGGACCATGGCGGCGTTGGTCGCCAAATCGCCATGGCTTGCGTCGCGCGGCGGCTCAACCGTCACATTGCGGCGGTCAACGCCTGCCGTCAGAGCGCCGTCTGCCTCAAGGGCATCCAGAGCGGCATCGATATGCGCGGCAAAACGGGCGTAGAGCGTGGTCACGGTGAAAAACTTCCAACACTATCGGGAAAGCGGGCGCTTTAGCGGCGCTTCGCCTGTCGGGCAATGCGGTTCGCTGGTCGAGCGTGTCTTGCCCGACAGGCCGGATCGGTTAAATGCAGTTTATGGCCAGCACTATCCGTCGTTCCGCCCCGTTCCGCATCGCTGCTTTCATCGGCAAGGCGCTGTTATGGTTTGTCATTGTCTCGGTGGTCTGGGTTGTCATCTACCGCTTCGTGCCGCCGCCGATCACAGCAACGATGGTGGGCGATGTCGTCGCCGGTCGGGGCCTCGATAAGGATTGGATGAGCCTGTCTGATATGGACCCGGCTATGGCGCGCGCGGCCATTGCGGGGGAGGACGGAAAGTTCTGCTCCCATGACGGCTTTGACCGGGAAGCGATTGCCAAAGCGTTTCAGCGCAACCAGCAGGGCGGGCGCATCCGGGGCGGCTCCACCATCAGCCAACAGACGGCGAAGAACGCGTTCCTGTGGCAGGGCGGCGGATACATCCGCAAAGCGCTCGAAGCCTGGTTCACCGTGCTCATTGAAAATATCTGGGGCAAGCGCCGGATCATGGAAGTCTATCTGAACATCGCCGAGACCGGCATTGGGACCTATGGCGCCAATGCGGGGGCCAAGCGCTATTTCAACCATGATGCCTCAACACTGACACCGGTTGAGGCCGCGCGCATTGCTGCCGTGTTGCCCCTGCCCAAAAAGCGGGCGGCCACCAGTCCATCGGGCTTCACGCGCCGCCATGGAAACCGAATCGCGGCAAATATTGGGGTCGTCAAACGCGACGCGCTCGACGCCTGCCTGCGGTAGGCCGTTCATTCTGCTCTCCAAATGACCGGAAAACGGGACAGAACGAGCTTTGTGTTTCGTTAACGATGCGGTAACTTCATGGAAGACGAACGCAGAGTCGTCGGGTCGCAGCGTACCCATGTTCCCTTGAACATTATTGGAGCTGCAAACATGAAACTCAAAAGAACAAGCATCGCCCTAACAGGGGCGCTGACCAGCCTCTTCGCCGCAGGCCCTGCCCATGCAGATGGTGGTCTGACCTTCCTTATTGATGGCGACACATTCAACCTGCCGTTTACGATTTCGAACACCTCTACCGCGGGTGAGAAAGTGCTTGGGTTCGGCATTTCGCTCATCGCACCATTTGGGTTTGATACGGTCAATGGTGGCTTTGGCATTGACAGTTCGACGGCCTTTGCGCCGCAGGGCGGATCAGGCGTGACCACAGGGTATACTGGTCCGGCTGCTTTCGCCGATGGGTCACCGTCAATCGCCTTCACGTTCAACAACTTTGATGTTGGTGAAAGCTTCGTCTGGTTGATCGACGTTGACGGCCCGAATCAGGTCACGGTGCTCGGCAATGAGCTCATCGGTTCCACTGGCTATGCGGATTTCAGCAATGGCCTGCGCGGTGTCGGCGTGTTTGAAGCCGTGATGGGTAATGCTGATGCGGCACAGTTTGTGATCAAGACATTGACGCCATCACCGGGCGTGCCGGAGCCTGCGGCTTGGGCAATGATGCTGGGCGGCTTTGGGATTGTCGGTGCAGCGATGCGCCGTCGCAAGCTCAGCACGTCTGTTACATACGCCTGATATTGGCGCCTAACACTGGCGCGCCTTATGGGGCGGGAAGGGCGATCCGGATCACACACCGGGTCGCCCTTTTGCTTTGCTCTTAGAAGGGCAGTTTGAAGCCGGGCGGCAGGGGAATGCCGCTCTTCATCTTGCCCATTTCTTCGCCGGAAACGGCGTCGGCCTTGGCGCGCGCGTCATTAAAGGCGGCGGTGATGAGATCTTCCAGCATCTGTTTTTCAGATACATCCAGCAGGCTATCATCAATTGACACGCCGATGATGCGCCCTTTGGCGCTGGCGCGGACCTTCACCAAGCCACCGCCGGAGGCGCCTTCGACCTCGATCGTATCAAGGTTGGCTTGCGCCTTTTCAAGTTCGGCCTGAACGTTTTGGGCCATTTTCAGGATGTCGTCGATTGAGTTCATTGCGCGATGCTCCGTTGTTCTGTCCCCGGTTCTGAGCCTTCCACATAGTCGATCAATTCGGCTTCGGGGAAGGCTTCAAGCGCGGCCTTGACGATGGGTGTGGCGAGGATGCGGGCCTTGGCCTCGGCTTCGCGCGCCTGATCCTGCTGGAGGAGCGAGGGCTGTGCCGCAGCGTCACTGATCCGCACGTCCCACGCCATGTCGGTGAGCGATTTGAGCGCGGCGGCAAGATCCCGCGTGAACTCTCCGGGCAGTGGCTTGACGGGCCGGATCGCGAGATCGCCCGGCGCATAGCTCACCAGACCTGCATAATCGTGGAGCTGTTGTGCGATGTGCATTTTGCCACCTGCGTTGAGCAATTCGATCAACGCTGCAAAATCGGCCGGCGCGCGCGACGTGGGTTCGGCAGCTGGTGGCGCGGACGCCGTTGATGTGGTCGGCGTGCCAAGGGCCAGCGGTGCGCCTGATTCCAGACGGCGTGCCAGCTCACCCGGGTCCGGCAACTGGCTGGCGTGGATGATGCGCAAGGCGGCCATATCCGCGGCTTCGTTCGGATCGACAGCGCGGACGACTTCCTCATGGCCTTTGAGCAGCAACTGCCAGATGCGGTGGAGCAGCTGAAAAGAGAGGCCACCCGACCATGTCGCATAGTCGGCGCGTTCTTCAGCGGATTCGGACGGATCGGCAGGGGCACCAACCTTGGCCAAGGTGGTGCCGTGGCAGGTTTCGAGCAGGCCCTTAAAGATTGCTGCCGGCTCAACGCCAAGATCATGCTGGTCCCGCAATGCCGCCAATGCACCTTGGGCATTTCCGTCGAGCAGCAGCCCGAACAGGCGGCGCACGGCGCCCCGGTCTGACAGGCCGAGCATGTTGCGGACCTGATCTCCCGTGACGATCCCGGCGCCTTCCATGTCCGCATGGGCAATGGCCTGATCAAGGATCGACAATCCATCACGGACGGAGCCTTCGGCGGCACGGGCGACCAGCGCCAGCGCCTCTGGCTCGGCCACAACCTCTTCAGCTTTGCAGACATTGCCGAAATGTTCGGCGAGAAGATCAGCCGGGATGCGCCGCAAATCGAACCGCTGGCACCGCGACAGGACGGTGACCGGCACCTTCTGGATTTCGGTTGTCGCGAAGAGAAATTTCACATGTGCAGGCGGTTCCTCAAGTGTCTTCAAAAGCGCGTTGAACGCGTTTTTGGACAGCATGTGGACTTCGTCGATGATGTAAATCTTGTAGCGCGCCGAAACCGCCGCATAGCGGACCGATTCAATGATTTCGCGCACATCGTCCACACCGGTGTTCGACGCAGCATCCATTTCGATCACGTCGATATGGCGGCCTTCGGCAATCGCACGGCACGGCTCACACACACCGCATGGGTCGATGGTGGCCGCACCCTGTCCATCCGGGCCGATGCAGTTGAGCGCCTTTGCGATGAGCCGCGCGGTGGACGTTTTGCCGACACCACGGACACCCGTCATCAGGAAGGCATGGGCGAGGCGACCCCGCTTGATGGCATTGCCGAGCGTCGTGACCATCGCATCTTGGCCAATCAGCTCAGAAAAGCGTTGCGGGCGGTATTTGCGCGCCAGCACGCGATAGGGTTGCGCGCTGCTTGCGGGGGCAGGGGTCACAGATGGTGCGGGCGCGCCAAGGTCGAACCCCGGGCCATCTTCATCGTGGAAATCGTCATCCTCGGACATGCGGCCTGCTCTAGACGGGGCGTCGGCGATTGTCGAAGGGATAGTCGCACAGCGTTAGAGGAGGGGCGGGAGACGGTAGGAGCCGGAACGACCCGCGGCGAATTCGTTGTGGCTGCTTCCTTCCGGACCTGACCAGGTTGGCGAAGACCACGTCCGCCCGACTCCCGAGGCGCATATGGCGCTGGAGAGGCCGGAAATCAACGGCCCTGCATATTATGGCTCTCAGGCGGGATGCGCGCCGTCAGCCCGTCATGGCTGTCGTCAAGCAGGATCTGGCACGACAGGCGGCTGTAACGCGTCACATGCGCTGCCAAGTCGAGCATATCCTCTTCATCTTCACTGGCGCGCTTCAGTCGTTCAAACCAGTCGGCGTCAATGATGACGTGGCAGGTGGAACAGGCCATCTGGCCTTCACATGTGCCTTCCAGCGGCATGCCGCAGTTTTGCGCCACCTCAAGCAGGGATTGGCCGGGTTCAGCCATTGCCTCGGTGCGCTTTTCGCCATCGGCGTCGATAAAATGGACGCGAATCATGCTGTTGGTCGTCCTTGTTCCCTTGCCGCCCGGAATATCCGGTTAAGGGCGTCACGCAACTCTTCTTCGCTGGTGTAGCGGCCAAAGCCGATGCGGATGGATGATTTGGCCTGCGCGTCCGACAGCCCAATACCCCGCAACACATGGCTTGGTCGACCCGATCCACTCGCGCAGGCAGACCCGGCGGAAAAGGCAATGTCGCGCAAGTCAGAGATGAGCCGTGCAACGTCGACCCCCTCATGCCGGATGTTGAGATTGCCTTTGTATCGGGCTTCGGTCGATCCGTTGATCACCCAGCCATCAGGCAGTCCATTCAGTGCCGCTTCCCAAAGCGCGGACACATGGGCGGCATCTTCTTCCATCCTTTGGGCTGCCAGCAGGGCGGCTGCACCAAAGCCTGCGCATAAAGCGGGGGAGAGGGTGCCGGAGCGCAACCCACCTTCTTGTCCACCGCCGTGGAGGAAGGGCGTGATTGTGACGCCGTCTTTCACCCACAGTGCGCCGATGCCTTTTGGGCCATGGATTTTATGGGCGCTGATCGCAATGAGATCCGGGCCTTCGGGAATGGCGATCCGGCCAAAGCCTTGCACGGCATCGCATAGGAAAAGGGCGCCGGATGTGTGCGCCACTTCGGCCAGCGCAGCGATGGGCTGAATGACGCCGATCTCATTATTGACGAGCATTGCCGCCAACATTCCGGTGCCGTCGGCTAGGCTGGTGGGTGCCGCTAGGCCATCGGAACCGACCGGCAGCAGCTGCACATCCCGGCCCTGCGTGCCAAGCCAGAGCGCGGTATCGCGGACGGCGGCGTGTTCGGTGTCCAGCGCGGCGATGCCGCCCGTTCCCGCACAGCGCAGGGCCCAGTTGAGCGCCTCAGTGGCGCCGCTGGTGAAGTAAAGCTTGCCGCCTTTGGGAAGCAACGCGGCGACGGCATCGCGGGCCACTTCGACAGTGGCCGCTGCTTCCCGACCCAGACGATGCGGGGAATGCGGATTGGCGAACTTGTCCTCCAGCCAGGGGCGCATGGCGGCAAAGGCCTCCGGCGCCAGCGGGGTCGCTGCCTGATAGTCGAGATAGATTGTCATCCCCGGATGCGCTGCCAGGTTTCCAGAAAGCGGTAGACATCGGCCCGGCCGGTTTCCGGGCCGAAGCTGACCCGAATAACCTCATTGGCCGCGTCCTCGTCCAATCCCATCGCTGTTAGCACCTTGCTGGTCTTGAGCGTGCCGGAAGAGCACGCACTGCCAGCGGACACGGCAATGCCCGCCATGTCGAACTGGATGAGCTGCGCCGATGCCGCTTTGCCCGGCATCCGGTATCCAGCAATGGTCGCAATGCGGTCTGCACCCTTGGCGATGATCTGACCGCCGGCCGCTTCGATGGCGGCATCCATATGGTGCCGCAGGTCTGCCGCCCTTGCCATCCAGCCGCGACCTGCCTCAGCGGCCGTCGCAAAGCCAATGGCGCTCGGCAGGTTTTCGGTCCCGCCGCGATAGCCCTTTTCCTGCCCGCCGGAGGGCGAAATCAACGATAGGTCGCGCACCAAAAGCGCGCCGATGCCGGGCGGGCCGCCAAACTTGTGTGCGGAAATGGCGATAAGGTCGGCATCGGGCAGGTCGATCTTGATGGCTGTCTGCGCACAGTCCGCCAAAAGGATGCCGCCCTTTTCCCGCACAATAGCGCCCAATTCGGTGAGCGGCTGGAGAACGCCGGTTTCATTATTGGCCTGCTGAATGGCGACGAGCGGACGCTTTGACCCAAGCGCGGACAACCGACCGAACAGAGCATCGGTCGCAACCACACCGTCCGATGACACAGGCACCATGAAGGCATCGGGCGCGACCCGGTGGACGGCATCATGCTCAACCGAAGTGACAAGGCGTGCATCGGCACCTGTTCGTGACAATGCCATGGACAGGGCTTCCGTCGCGCCGCTTGTGAAGATCAGGTCGTACTGCCAGCCAAGGGCCGCCTTCAGTCTGGCACGGGCGTCCTCAAGAGCTGCGCGGGCGGCGCGCCCTTCGGCATGGGGCGAAGACGGGTTGGCCCAACGGCCCATCGCATCGGCCATCGCTTCGCGCACGGAGGCCAGAATTGGCGTCGTCGCTGCATGATCAAAATAAAGCCGGTCAGGCAAGTGCACACCCAATGATTGCGAAATCGCTGCCCCTTCCTATATAGGCGGCGACCAAGGCGCAAAGGCTGCGCCGTCTCTTCCCTCGAATTTCTTGCGAGATCCATGCCCGAAGTCATTTTCCCCGGACCGGAAGGCCGCCTCGAAGGCCGGTTTAACCCTGGTCCCCGCCCCCGCGCACCCGTCGCGATGATTCTCCATCCCCACCCCAAAGCGGGCGGGACGATGAACAACCGTATCGTGCAGGCGCTGTATCAGACGTTCGTGCGTCGCGGTTTTGCAACTCTGCGATTCAATTTTCGTGGCGTCGGTCGCAGCGAAGGCACGTTTGACAACGCCATTGGCGAATTGTCTGACGCCGCGGCCGCGCTTGATTGGGTCCAGTCGATCCATCCCGAAGCGCAGCAGACCTGGGTTGCCGGCTATAGCTTCGGCGCTCTCATCGGGATGCAGTTGCTGATGCGTCGCCCGGAGATTCGCGGCTTCATCTCAATCGCACCGCCGGCGAATATGTATGATTTCAGCTTCCTGGCGCCCTGCCCGTCTTCCGGGATCCTGATTCAGGGCACCAATGACGAGGTCGTCACGCCAAGCGCGGTCCAAAAACTGGTCGATAAGTTGCGGACGCAGCGGCACATCACGATCAACCATGACGAGATCAAAGGCGCGAACCACTTCTTTGAAAGCGAAATGCCGGACCTGATGGGTTCTGTGGACCGCTATCTGGATTTCCGTCTCGATCCGGCCTGCACGATCCGGTAAACGGAAGGTCGGATGCGCGACGCTTGATAAAACCGGGAGCCCAGCGGAAGTTGTCATGAAAACGCCGAACGACAAAAAGACGGTCCTCCATCTTCTAACAGAGATCGCGATGGTCGAGCATCTGCTGCGCAACCGTTACGATAAGGCGACCCCAGCCGGTATGTCGACGGGGCAATTCGGCGTCCTCACGCATTTCATCCGAAACGAAAAATCGCGGGAGCGCCTGTCGCTCCTTGCTTGGGCGTTTCAGGATGACGACGTCTATATGGCGCAAAAGGTTGCGTCGCTTGTTGAGCGGGATCTTTTGACGACAGTGGCGGTGGAAGGCTCTGACGGCGATCTTTGGGTGGAGATCACCGAAGACGGACGTGAAGCGCACGCCCGCGCGATTGATGAAATCAGCCCGGAAGTCGCCCAGGTTATCGAAGGCATCGACATGGGCGAGCTCGAAACTGCGTTGCGCGTTATCCGTGAAATCCGCCGGACGCTGGACAACCTTCCCGACAGATAAGCTGCCGTCCGGGCCTTAATAGCCCATCAAGCTCATCACTTCCTTGCGGCTCTTATGGTCATCCAAAAAGCAGCCAAGCAGGCGGCTGGTCGTCATGACCACGCCCGGCGTGCGAACGCCGCGGCCTGTCATGCAGCCATGTGTTGCTTCGATCACGACGGCAACGCCTTCGGGGTGAAGATTGTCCCAGATGCACTTGGCAACCTCGGCCGTCAGACGTTCCTGCACCTGAAGGCGGCGGGCATAGCCGTGGAGAACCCGTGCCAGCTTGGAGATGCCGACAACGCGGTTGTTGGGCAGATAGGCGATCGAGGCTTTGCCCACGATCGGTGCCATATGATGTTCGCAATGCGACTGGAACGGAATGTCGCGCAGCAGCACGACTTCATCATAGCCGCCCACTTCATCAAAGGTGCGCGACAGATGCAGGCCGGGATCTTCTTCATAGCCTGCGCAATATTCCTTCCAGGCGCGCGCAACGCGTTTGGGCGTATCAATCAGCCCTTCCCGGTCGGGATCATCGCCGGACCATGTGATCAAAGTGCGTATGGCGGCTGCAACCTCATCCGGCACAGGGATCTTGTTTTCATCGGACATGGCGCGCTCTCCGTTAATCTATGCGATTTCCTATGGCCAACATGGTCAACGCGGACAAGGTCGCAAATCCTTTTGGCTGTGGTGCAAATTCGCAACAGATGCCGGTAAGTCGCCAATTCCCTTACGTCATCCAGTGAAATCTTGACCTGAACGTCAACTAATCGCTGCAACTTGGCTGAATTGCTTCGATTTCGTCCATTGACGGAACCCGAATCTCAACGCAGACTAAGTCTCACAAGCGTAAAAAACGCTCAGAATAGCCGGAAGGTCCGGCATGAATGAATGGGAGATGGGGATTATGAAGGGTTTCTACGTCACCAGTGTGTCCGCTTTTGCCATGTTGGCAGCGACACCGGCTTTGGCCCAGACAGCGCAAGCCGACGAAGGCTCGTTCGCTGCAGATGAAATCATCGTGACGGCACAGCGCCAGGCGCAGAGCCTTCAGGAAGTGCCAATCGCGGTTTCGGCGTTCTCCGCCGAAGCGCTTGAAAAGCAGCAGATTGAAAACTCGTCCGATCTTCAGCTGACCCTGCCGAACGTCACCTTCTCAAAGGGTAACTTCACCGGCTCCAGCTTCACGATCCGCGGCATCGGCGATCTGTGCGTCGGCGTTTCGTGTGACTCGGCCACGGCCATTCACTTGGACGGCACGCCGCTCCTCGCGACGCGTCTGTTCGAAACCGAATTCTTTGACATGGAGCGCATCGAAGTTCTGCGCGGACCGCAGGGCACCCTGTTCGGCCGCAACGCAACCTCGGGCGTGGTCAACTTCATTCCCCAGCGTCCTGACCTGACCGGCTTCAAGGGCTCCGGCGAAATTGAATATGGTAATTTCGACGCGATCAAAGCGAAGGGCATGATCAACGTCCCGCTTGCCGATACCCTCGGCGTTCGTGTTGCCGGCTTCTACATGAAGCGTGACGGCTATACCGAGAACGTCTTCGACGGCTCGAAGCTCGACGGCCGTGACATGTATTCGGTCCGCGGATCACTCCGCTGGGAGCCGACCGACAGCACCACCATTGATCTGTCGGCCTCCTACTTCCGCGAAAAGGATAACCGTCTTCGCATCCAGAAGCAGATGTGTCAGCGCGACCCAACCGGCGTTCTGGGCTGTCTGCCCAACCGCCGCGAATATGGCACGCAGAACTCAAACTCGAACTTCACCGGCACATTGACGTCGCGTGAGTTCCTCACGATCAATGGCATTCCAGCCGCATTCGGGCTCGGCAGCATTTATGGTCCGGACCCCTACGCCAATGCCGTGAACCCCGCCAATGTGCGTCAGGTGAATACGGATTACACGCCTTCTTACTTCACGTCGGAAGAACAGTATCAGGCCCGTATCAATCAGGAGCTTGGCGCGATCAATCTCCAGCTGACCGGCTTCTATCATAAGGCGAAAGTCGACTCGCAGCAGGACTATAACCTGTCGGTCCAGAACCGTGCGGGCTTCGCCTCTGGCCTTGGTACGTTGCAGGCCGCCGCTGCTGGCCTCGTCCCGGGTCTGCCAGCGTCTTACTTCACTGGTTTTGCCAATGCCGTCATTCCTAATGGCGCCGCGGGCAACCTCTGCACGTCGCTCGCAGAAGAAAGTGGCACTGGCTCCTTCAGTGGGAAAAAGCTCTGCTCGGCAACGCCGCAGGACTTTGACCGCTCGAACCAGTACACCAAGGACTGGTCGATTGAAGGCATTGCGACGACCGATTTTGATGGTCCGTTCAACTTCCTGCTTGGCGGTATTTATCTGGACTCCAAGCTCAGCGAGAACAGCTATTATGTGAACTCGTTCAGCATTGATTACGTGTCTGGCTTGCTTGGCACGTTCAACGCACTTGGCCGTGCCGGTCTTGCGGCGATCCCAGGTGCATCACCGCCACCGCCGGGCTATCTCGGCTCGCCGTTCTTCCGCAACAACACAGACTTCTTCAGCGTGAAGTCCTATGGTCTGTTCGGCGAAGCTTATTATGAAATGAGCGAAGCGGTAAAGCTGACGGTCGGCATTCGTTATAACAATGACGAAAAGTATGTCCGGGCCCGGTCCACATTGGCCAGCTTCCTGACACCGAACAACTCGACCGATTTGTTCTCATCGCCTTATGTCAACGGCTTCGCGGTCACGGGCGCTCCAGCGTCCTCGCGTCTTGCGCCTTTCGATGCTGATCCGGCCACGCCATGCTCGATCACGAGCACGACAGCGTCCGGTGTGTTGACCCCGGCCAACACCACGGGTTGCGAACCCTATCAGGAGCGTAATGCAAAGTTCAGCGAATGGACGGGTCGTGCGGTACTTGATTGGAAGGTCTCGGAAGACAAT
>CAJBSR010000370.1 GCA_903958285.1 uncultured Sphingomonadales bacterium | reverse complement strand
AGATTGGTGAAGGAACCGCCACTTCCTGCAAAATAGGCAACGATGTCGCCTGTTGAGGCAGCTGTGAAGCTATAGTCGATGGGGTTCACAGTTCCGGGGTTCGGATAGAGCGGAATGGCCGCTTGGGCTTGGCTCGTCAGTAACGCGGCGCCGCTTGCCAAAGCGAGTAGATATTTCTTCATGTCGGTTCTCCTTCGTTCGAATGAGTGCGACCCGACGTCATTTTTTTCTTTGGTAACTCTTCTGCAACCCAAAAACCAACCAGAGGCTTATGACTTAGGTTAGGGCCCCGTCCCAAAACAGGATTTCAGGACAGCGTGGGGGATTTAGGAGACGAGTGCCAGTCTCGGCATTTCAGCCGCGGATAAGGTTACGGAGACGACGCCCGGCAAAGCTTCCATCCGCGCCGCCAGTTCGGCATCCAGCGCAAAGCTACGGCCCAGCCGGACGCGTGCCGAAGCGCCGTGATCAAGCTCGGCTTGAACGACGACCTCTCCCCGGCCGCCACTTTCCCCGTGAAGCAGCGCCGCCAAAGCGGAGATCGCCGTTGCGTCAGCCACAGTGACGACAGCCATCAACCGGCTATTGGCGGCCAGCCCTTCCATCGGCTGGATCCGCTTGATCGTGATGCGCGGTGTTTCTTCACCCGGCTGCCGGTCCAACTCAACGGTGATGAGGCCGCAGCTATTGGTCTTGGCCGCCTCTTCCATTTCCTTGGCCGTCAACTCGTCAAAGCAACTGGCGATGAACTGGCCCGTCGCATCAGAAACAGCGCAATTGGCATAGCGACGTCCGCGCGCGGAGGTCCGCCATTTCACATCTTCGATCAGCACCGCCATCACGGCACCTGTGCGGGCGCCGTCTGCAGGGGCGGGCTGGCCGCACAGCGCTGCATAGTCCCGCGCGCCATGGGCTGAGGCGACATGGCGATAGCGGTCGATCGGATGGGCGGAGAAGTAGAAGCCAAATGCCTCCCGTTCTTGCGCCATACGCTCGGCCAGCGACCAATGGGCGCCGGGCGGCAGCTTGATCGCAGCGACCTTATGCTCCTCCCCGCCAAACAGGCCGCCCTGCCCGCTGGTGCGCGCATATTCGGCCTCGGCGGCAACCGCGAGAAGCGTTTCCGCAATGGCATGAACGCCCGCCCGGTTTGGCTCCAGCGCATCAAACGCGCCACCGGCGGCCAGACTTTCGATCTGGCGGCGGTTTACGACGCGCGGGCTAATGCGGCCTGCAAAATCATCAAGCGAGGTGAACGGCCCGTTGGCTGCACGTTCGGCCACAACCTGTTCCATCGCGCCTTCGCCCACGCCCTTCAGCGCGGCAAGCGCACAGCGGACGCCGACCACATCTTCCTGCGGCTCCACCTCAAAATCAGCGCCGCTGATGTTGATGCACGGCGCCAACGCAGGCACACCCAGCCGTCGCATGTCGTCCATGAAGATCGACAGCTTATCGGTGTTGGAGATATCAAAGCTCATCGAGCCCGCGAAGAATTCCGCCGGGAAATGCGCCTTCAGCCAGGCCGTCTGGTAGGCGAGCAGCGCGTAGGCGGCCGCGTGCGACTTGTTGAAGCCATAGCCCGCAAACTTGTCGATCAAGTCGAACAGCTCGTTCGCCTTGGCCGCTTCAATGGCGTTGTGCTCGGCGCAGCCGGTGACAAAGATGGCGCGCTGTTCGTCCATCTCCTTCTGGATCTTCTTGCCCATGGCGCGGCGAAGCATGTCGGCGCCGCCAAGCGTGTAACCGGCCAGGATCTGGGCGGCCTGCATGACCTGTTCCTGATAAACGAAGATGCCGTAAGTTTCGGACAATATGCCTTCGAGCAATGGGTGCGGATATTCAATCGGCACGCGCCCGTTCTTGCGGTCGCCAAAGAGCGGGATGTTGTCCATCGGGCCCGGGCGGTAGAGCGAAACGAGCGCGATGATGTCGCCAAAGTTGGACGGGCGGACAGCCGCGAGCGTGCGGCGCATCCCTTCCGATTCCAGCTGGAACACGCCGACCGTGTCGCCCTTTTGCAGCAGCGCATAAACGCCCGCATCATCCCAGGTGAGGCCATCGACATCAGGCCGTGTGCCGGTGCGTCGCTCAATGAGGTCCAGCGCGCGCTGGATAACGGACAAAGTCTTGAGGCCCAGAAAGTCGAACTTCACCAGCCCCGCGCCTTCGACATATTTCATGTCGAACTGCGTTACCGGCATATCGGACCGCGGATCGCGGTAAAGCGGAACGAGCTGGTCGAGCGGACGGTCTCCGATGACGACACCAGCAGCGTGAGTGGAGCTGTGGCGCGGCAGACCTTCCAGCTTCATCGCCAGATCAAGCAGCTGGCGGACCTGCCGGTCATTCTTATATTCCGCCGCCAGCTCACTGACGCCGTTCAGAGCCCGATCGAGCGTCCAAGGGTCGGTCGGGTGGTTCGGGATCAGCTTGGCCAGCCGGTCCACCTGCCCGTAGCTCATCTGGAGCACGCGGCCTGTATCTTTCAGAACGGCGCGCGCCTTCATCGTCCCGAAGGTGATGATCTGCGCGACATGGTCTGCGCCATATTTCTGCTGGACGTAGCGGATGACTTCGCCCCGCCGCGTTTCGCAGAAATCGATGTCGAAGTCCGGCATCGACACACGTTCCGGATTGAGGAAACGTTCAAACAGCAGCCCGAGCTTGATCGGATCAAGATCGGTGATCGTCAGCGACCAGGCAACAACAGAGCCTGCACCAGACCCACGACCGGGGCCCACCGCAATGCCATTATCCTTCGCCCATTTGATGAAGTCAGCAACGATCAGGAAGTAGCCGGGAAAGCCCATCTGGGTGATGACGTTGAGTTCAAAATCGAGACGCTGGAAATATACGTCGCGATCCGCATCCGGGATATGCGCCAAACGGCGTTCCAGCCCGGCCGTTGCGTCGGCGCGAAGCTGGTCTGCCTCGCCTGCCTTGTCGCCGACTGTCGGCAGAATCGGATCACGCTTGGGCGCCATGACCGCGCAGCGTTGCGCGACGACGAGTGTGTTCGCCAGCGCCTCGGGCAGGTCTTCAAACAGACGCTGCATCTCCTTGGCGGGCTTCATCCATGCGTCGGGGGAACTGCGGGCACGATCTTCGCTTTCAACATAGGCGCTGGCCGCGATGCACAGCATGGCATCATGCGCGGCGTGGAAGTCTGCCTCTGCAAAGTTGGCCGGGTTGGTGGCGACGAGCGGAATGTCCTTGGCATAGGCCAGATCGAGCAAGGCGGCTTCCGATGCGCCCTCAACCGGATCAAGCCGCCGCGACACTTCGATATAAAGCCGGTCGGGGAAAAGTGACATCAGACGCGTGACATAGGCATCCGCTGCACCGTCCTGCCCGTCTGCCAGTAACCGGCAGAGCGCCCCTTCTCCCCCCGCCGTCAGCGCGATCAGCCCGTCGGTGTGCCCAGCCAGCTTATCAAAGCTGACATGCGGCGGCTCTTCCGGCGGGCGCGCCAAGTGGGCGGCAGAAACCAGCGCGCAAAGATTTTGATAGCCTGCCTCATCCTGCGCAAAGAGCGCCAGCGAATCGTAGACCAAAGATGTCCCGTCTGGCCGGTCCGGACGCTGGACGGTCAGCAGTGTCGCGATAATGGGCTGGACACCGGCCCCTTTGCAGCCGTCCGAGAATTGCGGCGCGGCGTAAAGCCCGTTGCGGTCACACACGGCAACCGCGGGAAAGCCCAGTTCCTTCGCCCGCTTGGCAATCGCCTTCGGCTCAATCGCGCCCTCCAGCATCGTATAGGCTGAAAAGACTCGCAAAGGCACAAAGGGGGAAAAGGACATGGCGGGACTGTAGGCAGCGCAGGCGGCGTTGTTAACAGCGCCGAAGGACGGAGTTGGGGATAAGTTCGGGCCACTTCATTCGTCATCCTGAACTTGTTTCAGGATAACGGGCTTGGGCGTCCACTTCGGCTGAGGGATATGCTGCTCAGCCTGGTTATGCTGAAACAAGTTCAGCATGACGAAGGGGTGTTGGAGAGATCGTGGTTCTGCACCACTTTTATCCTCCCCCACCCGGGGGAGGATAAAGAAACCCCTAAAGCAGCTTCTGGATGTCCTTCTCAATGCTCTCCGGCTTGTCAGTCGGGGCATAACGGCCGACGACTTTGCCGCTCTTGTCGATGAGGAACTTGGTGAAATTCCACTTGATCGCCTTGGTGCCGAGCAGGCCGGGCTTGGCTGATTTCAGATGGTCATAGAGGGGCTCGGCCTTGTCGCCGTTCACTTCAACCTTCGCCATCAGCGGGAAAGACACGTCATAGTTCAACGAACAGAAGTTCGCGATTTCGGCGGCATCGCCCGGTTCCTGCGCGCCAAACTGGTTGCAGGGGAAGCCGAGGACAGTCAGCCCCTTTTCCCCATATTTGCGCTGCAGCTCTTCCAAGCCCTTATATTGTGGCGTGAACCCGCATTTGGACGCGGTGTTGACGATCAGGATCGGCCCGCCTGCATAATCGGCCAGCTTCTGGTCACTGCCATCAGGTTTTTTCACTGTAAAATCATGGACGTTCATCGCGCGCTCCTCCTCTATCTTGGGAAGGTGCTAGCATAAGCTGATGCGAGGCTGCTAGATGCCCGTCATGACATCGGCCGCTGCGCCCCTCCCCATGGCGAAGAAGAGCTGGTCCCGCGTGCGAAAGCTACTGGTGGGACTGCTAGGGACCTTTCTGATCCTTGCCGTCCTGACGCTCAGCCTATCGCCTGCGGTTGAAACCGCTGCACCGCCCGCCTCTGCCGATGTGATCGCTGCGCGCGCCGCGTTTGACCGGGTGCGCGCACAAGCCGGGACCGGCAAGCCCGTCCCCACCTTCATCAGCTGGCGCGAGGCACAAGGGGGTGGTCTCCTGCTCGGTCGTGCGCTGGGCATTCAACGGCTGCACACAACACAGGCAACCGACAGCGCGACAGTCCACGCGAGCCTGCCCGTCGGCCCGCTCTGGGCGAACCTCTCCGTCACGGCCATCCCGACCAAAGACCGCTTCCCTGACACCACAATGCAGATCGGTTGGCTGACGCTGCCGCCTTTCGTCACACGCCCACTGGCGAGGCTCGCCGTCTTCGCGCTGAACCTGCGCGGTGCGCAATTAAAGGCGCCTGATGACATGGTCAGCGGCCTGACCGTCACCCCCGCCGGGCTCTCCGCCAATCTCAACCTACCGAAGCGCACGCGCCTGCTGCGCCAGCTGAATGATGTGCAGGCCGAGCCCGTTGATCCGGCGCTGGTCGCCAACACCTATTGCCGCCTCTCGCGGGAGCAGGCGGCCAGCCCCTCCATGGACCTTGCCACGCAAGTGCGCCGCGCGTTCAAGGAACGGCAGGCCGGCAGCAGCACAGACAGCGCGAACCGCGCCGCGTTCGTGGCACTCGCCATGTTCACCGTCTCCCCCAATGCGGGAAATCTGGCAGGCGATGCCGTCGATGCAACAAAACCCTGCCGGATTGCGGCGCAGCCTTTGACGCTGCTCGGTCGCAACGACCTTGCCAAGCACTGGGCGCTCTCCGCCGCGCTGGCCGCGCTCTATGGCGAAGACATTTCGCAGGCGATGGGAACCTGGAAGGAAATTTCCGACAGCGGGCCCAATGGCTCAGGCTTTTCCTTTGTTGATCTGTCCGCTGACCGCTCCGGCATCCATTGGGCGATGAAGGCCGGTGACGTGCAACAGGCAGAGGCGGCCCGCAGCGCTCTGGCCGGAATCAAGGAAGTGCAGATCGTCCCCTTGCACGCCCTCGCTTTGTCCGAAGGTCTGACCGAGGCCGAGTTCCAGGCACGCTACACCAGCACCGAAAGCCCGGAATATGCCGCGATGGTGGAGCGGATCGACCGGGTGCTTAAGGGGCAGGAATAAGTTGATCTCGTCATCCTGAACTTGTTTCAGGATCCATTGGCATCCCTTGACCCCGGCAAATCACTTTACCTTGGGCGCAGGGTGTTCATGGATGCTGAAACAAGTTCAGCATGACGAAAATTGAGGAACCGCCCCCTGCTTACGCAGCGTCGCCGGCGGCTTCCTTCGACTTTTTGGCGTAGACGCGAACCGGCTCTTTCTTGCCGCCGACAACGTCCTTGTCGATCATCACTTCATCGACATCTTCCATTGTGGGCAGGTCGAACATCGTATCGAGCAGGATCGATTCGAGGATCGAGCGGAGGCCGCGCGCGCCTGTCTTGCGTTCAATGGCCCGCTTCGCAACGGCTGTCAGCGCGTCATCAGTGAAGTCGAGTTCGACATCTTCCATCTCGAACAGCTTCTTATACTGCTTCACCAGCGCGTTCTTGGGCTCGATCAGAATCTTGACCAGCGCATCGACGTCCAGATCTTCCAACGTCGCGATGACGGGCAGACGTCCGACGAATTCCGGGATGAGGCCGTATTTCAACAAATCTTCCGGCTCACTCTGCTTGAGCACTTCACCGGTGCGGCGATCATCAGGCGACGAGACGTTGGCGCCAAAGCCGATCGACTTGCCCTGCAAACGGTCTGCGATGATCTTTTCAAGGCCCGCAAAGGCACCGCCGCAGATGAAGAGGATGTTGGTCGTGTCGACCTGCAAGAATTCCTGCTGCGGATGCTTGCGGCCACCCTGCGGCGGAACGCTGGCAACCGTGCCTTCCATCATCTTGAGCAGCGCCTGCTGCACGCCTTCACCCGATACGTCGCGGGTGATGGAGGGGTTTTCGGCCTTGCGGCTGATCTTGTCGATTTCGTCGATGTAGACGATGCCGCGCTGGGCGCGTTCGACATTGTAATCCGATGCCTGAAGCAGCTTGAGGATGATGTTTTCAACATCTTCGCCAACATAGCCGGCTTCGGTCAGCGTCGTTGCATCGGCCATGGTGAACGGCACGTCGAGGATACGGGCGAGCGTCTGGGCCAGCAATGT
>CAJBSR010000369.1 GCA_903958285.1 uncultured Sphingomonadales bacterium | reverse complement strand
GCTCGCTGTATGCGCAGGCACCTGCGCTGGACGCAGACCATCCAGCGCCGCTGCCCTGCCCGATCCGCTGATGCGGGCATCGCTATAGGCATAGCTCGCCGCCAGCCGCCAATCGCCGCGCTCAATCCGGGCATCCAGTTCCACGCCGTTGCTGCGGACCGCATCAATGTTCACGCGTTGGCGATAAGCCCCGGCGACAAAGCCCACACCGGGGAACGTGCCGGGCCCCTGCGCCAGCGTGACATTGCCGATGGCGTCGGTCAGCTTGTTGGTAAAGGCCGTCGCGCGGAGCGACACGCCCTCAGCAGGCGTCAGGTCGATGCCAAGTTCGGCCCCCTTCATCCGCTCTGGCGCAAGCGCCGGATTGGCCGCTGTCGCATCAGCGCCCACGCGGAACGGGCGATAGAGTTCATTGAGTGTCGGCAGGCGCCAGCCGAGATAGGCCGCCGCCCTGAGCGTGACGATGCCCGCATCATAGGCAAGCCCCGCCCGCGCCGTTGGTTCCCACCCCTGCCGGTCCGGCGCCAGTTCGTTGCGGATGCTGGCCCCTGTTGCCAGCGTGCGTTCGACCAGGCGGCCATCACGGATCCACCAGCGGTCAGCACGCACGCCACCGGTCAGCGTCAGCGCCTCCAGCTTCGCGGAGAGCTCGGCAAAGGCGCCTGCGGTATCGCTCTGCCCACCGGCCTCGCGGATGCGCGTGGGCTTGCCTGCGACATAGGTGAATAGCTCGTTGGTCTCTCCCGTCGTCCGGCGGACATCAGCGCCCAGCCGCAGCTCAACCGCTTCCCCAAGCGGTGGACGGATTTCCAGTCGCCCACCTAGCCCCGTCGAGGGGACATTATACTGGTCAACCGATTGGGTAACGGTCGTCCGCGTTGCATCGACCGCCACAGCGCGGCTCGTGAACTTGCGCATCTGGACATAGCCCAGCGCCTGCACGCCCCAGCGTCCCTTATGGACCAGCCGGATGCTGGCATCAGCCCCGTCCCCGCCATTTTCGGACAGGATCGTCCCCCGCTCCCGCCGGTCGGTAAAGCCCATGACAGACGCCTGAAGCTCCGTCTGTGCATCCAGAGATGCGACGCCACGTGCCGTCAGTGTCGCCTGCTCATAGGGGGCCGCAATGTCCGCTGGGCCACGTCGCGCGGCCACGATGGGGATGAAGCCGTCACCGCGCGCATAAGTCGCAGAGAGGAACCCAAAGCCTTGGCCCAGCTTGCCAGACAGCATCGCGCTGCCATCAACACTCGCGCGGCTGCCATAGGCCATGCTGCCGGTGAGCCCCTGACCCGAACCGACGCTTTCCATCTCAATGGTGCCTGCCAACGCCCCCGACCCATAAGTGCCGGACCCGCCCCCCCGCGTGACGCGGACACTGCCAAGGCGTTCAGTCGCATAGGCCGGCCAGGTGATCCAGCCGCCAAAGGGGTCGCTTTGTGGGACACCATCGAGCACCAGCAAGGCGCGGCTTGACGCATTGCCGCCAAGGCCACGCAAGGTCGCGCCCTGGCTGGTCGCATTGGCAGAACGGGCGTCGCTGCGCCGGAACTGGGTGAGCCCAGCCACATCGCGCAAGACATCCTCAATCCGGCCGGACGCCGTCGCGACGATCCGGTCCCGCTCCACCACGGCCACGTCATACGCCGCCTCACCGATGGAGGCGGGCAGAGGCTGGCCGGTGACGACGATGTCTTCATCCTGCGCGAATGCAGGTGTGGCGAACAAAAGGGCGGCCGAAGCGAGCAGACGTGGTTTCATGGCCTGCATGTGGCAGTGGCAGCCGCAACATTAAAGGGGCAAGGTGGCGCTTTTCTATCCCGGCCAGCGATCATGGACCGGAAGATCGGTCGGCAGGCGGTGCCAGTCTTCGGCATCGCTTGCAAAAGCCGCGAACTCGGCGCCGCCAAAATCATCCTGATTATCGAGGCTACCGATCTTGAGGATGACGCCTTGGCGGAACCCCGGCGCGCGGGTGAAAAGATGCGTGCCGCAGTTCGGGCAGAATTCCCGCGTGACAGCGCCGTCCATGTCTTGGCGGGTGAAGCCCTTCACCTCGCCCTTTGTCACTGCAAAGCCCTCATTGAGCACGGCCATGCCGATGACCGGTCCACCGCCGGAGATGTAGCGGCATTCGCGGCAATAGCATTCAAACTTCATGAAGCCCGGCCCTTCGGCCTGATAGTGCACATCCCCGCAATAGCAGCGTCCGGTGATCGTCATGAGAGTCTCCTGTCAGTCATAGCGCGCCGGCTTCACGGCGTCGGGATGGGCACGGGCGAACGGCTCCAATGCGGTTGCCCGCGCATCAATGGCGACGAGCTTCGGGAAAGCCTCCAGCGGCGTTGCCACGCGCCGCGCATTGGCCATTTGCGGCACAAGGAAGACGTCCCCCATGCCCGGTGCATCACCGGACAGGAAAGGCTGGCCCGCCTCTGCCATCGCCTCAAGGGCCGTGAAGCCTTCGATAATCCAATGGCTTGCCCATTGGTCGATGGCGTCCTGCGCCTGCCCAAGCTCGTTCTTCAGATACTTCAGGATGCGCAGGTTATTGATCGGGTGAATGTCGGCCGCAATGACCATCGCCTTAGCGAGTTCCGCTGCCCGCGCGACCGCGTCCTGAGGGATCAGCCGGGGCTCCGCATAGGTCGCGTCCAGCCAGTCGATGATCGCAAGGCTCTGCGTCAGCCGCAGCTCGCCGACCTCCAGCATGGGCACTAACCCTTGCGGATTGCGCGCCACATAGTCGGGGGCGCGCTGTTCCCCGTGAAGCAGGCTGGTGTCGATGGCCTCATAGCGGATGCCTTTGAGGTTGAGGGCAATCCGCACACGATAGGCGGCGGACGACCGCCAATAATCATAGAGCCGGATGGTCATGGCATCTCCCGGATCCATTGGCTGACCAAGGCGACACCTTCTTCATGCGTCATAGACCGGCTCAGTTCCGGCATGGCGATGCCAGGTTCGGTGCTCGCCATGCGTGCGACGAGATAGGACGCCGCAGGGTCCCCCGGCTTGATCGCAAAGTCGAGCCCGACACTGCCGCGCCCTGCGGCGGTGGGGCGCTTGCCAATGCCAAGGTTGGTGTCGGCCGGTTGGTCCCAATCAAGCCAAAGACCGGACGTGTCCGCCGGACCCGCCTTGTTGTGGCAATGGCCGCAATTGGCATCCAGATAGGCCCGCGCGCGCAAGGCGACCGTTCCGCTTTCAGGCTTGTCCCAAACCGGCATGGGCCGGACGGCCTGTGTCTTGCCGCTGAGCAACCCTGCATGTGCCAGCGCCTGCAGCTGATGCCCGTCATCCAGATTGCGGACCTTGGGGCCAATCGGCGTCATGGCCATGCCGGACACATGGCAGCCCTTGCACTGATTGGCATTGGGCACGGCATAGCTGATGGTCCGCTTCTGCCCGTCCAAATGCGTCCAGCTGACGTCCATGCGCTGGCCTGCGCGTTTCAGCGTCGCTTCCGTCCCGTCCGCATTCCAGACATAGGGCAGCGCCACCCAGCCGCTGGCGCGGTGGATGAGCAGACGCGTTTCGAGGATACGCAGATCCTTTTCGGGGCTGCGCATGTCTGCCGGATATCCAAAGCTTTTGATGAGGACGGTTCCAACCGGAAAGTCGAGCAATCCGTCGCCAGTTGCCTTCGCCTTCTTGCCCTTGGGCAGGTGCATGAAGCGGAACTTCATCGAGTAATCGGAGAAGAGCGGGGTGTTGAGATGATAGGGGACGACACCCGGCGCGGGCGTCTTCCCATCCACCAGCAGACCGAAATCCTGCAACTTCGGCGGCAGCGCGTCGCTCAGGATCAACGCTTCGTCGACCTGTGGTGACGGACTGGCGCTGACCAGCCCCACCCACGCAGCGGCCATCACGACCGCCCGCTTCACTTGGTCGCGGCCTCCATGGCTGCCGGCATGAGGATGGTCGGCAGGTCCTTGGCAGGCGACGTGGACGGCGGGGCGTAAGCCGCCGGTTGCGCCAGAGAGATAGCCGCCCCTTGCGCAGGCAGGTTGAGCGACACCGTCAGCACAGGGTCCTTGAGATGCACATTGGCCGCAGTACCGCCAACGCCATCCCACAGCACGGACGGAAAATTGCCGCCAAGCGCTGCCGCCAGTTCAGCCCCGCCCGGGAAGGCGGGTGCCCATCCGGCGCGGCCGTGCTGATTGTCCCGCACGACGATGTCACGCGCGCTGGGATCATAATTCTTGTCGTTGAAGGCCGTCTGATAGGCGACGATCATCACATTGGTCGTGCCGTTTTCGCCAAGGATATTGTTGAACACATGGACGTCGCGATTGGCCATCACCATCACGCCGGTGCCGGTCGGCACGCTGGCCACGATATTGCCCTTGGGCGCGAAATTGGGCGTGTCGTTCTTTTCCACGCGGTTGGAAAAAACGCGGATGGAATGCCCGCCCTGCTGCGGCAGATTGGGCAGATCGAAGACGAGGATGCCGCCGGTATTGTGCATGGCGAGGTTGGAATGCACGTCGGCGCTATAGCTGTTCTCAATCTCAATCCCGGCGACATTGTACATCGCGGTGGAATTGCGGACGATGATGTTCTTCGACTGGCCAACATAGATGCCGGCGTCTGACGCACCCTTCACGACGGCGCCGTCGATCAGCACATCGGTCGATTCGACCGGGTAAAGACCGTAGGCGCCATTGGTTTCCTTGGGGCCGCCGGTCCATTCGACACGAACATTGCGATAGACGATGCGGTCTGCACCCTTGGACTTGATGCCGTCGCCGCGTGAATCTTCCACGGCAAAGTCGCGCAGGACCACGTCATCCGAGGTCACGAGCAGGCCTTCGCCTGCGCCCTTTTGGCCTTTAAAACTGAGGATGGTGGCCGCTGGCCCGGCGCCCCTAACGGTCACACCGTTCACATCGAGCGACAGGCCATCGGTCAGGTCAAACCGCCCCGCGCCGATGTCGACAATGTCGCCGGGTTTCGCCTCAATCAGGGCGGCCTGCAGCCGTTCCTGTGCTCCATCGCCCGGTTCGACACGAAAAGTGCCCGCCTGAACGTGCGCAGTAGCCATTAAGGCTATCACTGCGGCTTGCATCGCTCTCCATTTCATGGCGTATTCATCGCACTGACATAGGTGTAAGCCAAGAAGAAAACTGTGTTGAGGAGTATATCGATGCGTCTTGCCCCATTCATCATTGCCTGTGCCGCGCTGGCAGCACCGTCTTTTGCCGCCGTTCCTGTTGCCGGGCGCTATTACACAGATGGCAAGGACAGCATCGTCCTCATCGGACCATGCGGCCCCGTTGTCTGCGGAAAGATCGCCAAGATCATCAAAGGGCCACCGGGTGGTGGACGTGCGCTTGACACCAACAACCCTGACCCGAACCTGCGGTCCCGCCCGATTGAGGGTCTCGTCATTCTGTCCGACTTCAAGGACGCCGGCGGCGAATGGGAAGGCAAGATTTACGATCCACGCGCGGGCAAAACCTATCGCTCCACCATGGTCAAAATGGCCGACGGCTCTTTGAAGGTGAAAGGCTGTGTCGGCCCCTTCTGCAAGGCCGTGAAGTTCACACCGGCGCCGTAAGCCCGCTTATTTCTTCAGCCCGATCTCGATCAGCCGCTGGACGAGGAAGTCGTTCGCGGTGATCGGGTCGGGGTAAAGATTGGGGTGCTCCGCATCCACGCAACCCGGCAGCGTTTCGATGAGGACATCGGACGCGAGATGCAGGAAGAAGGGCATAGAATAGCGCGGAATGTGGCGCCGCTCCGGTGGTGGATTGAGGACGCGGTGGATGGTTGCGGGCAGATGATTATTGGTCAGCCGTTCCAGCATGTCCCCGGAATTGATGACCATCGCGCCCTCAGGCGGCGTGATCGACAGCCAGTCGCCCTGACGGGTGAGCAGTTGCAGCCCGCCCTCTTCAGCCCCCAGCAACAGCGTGATCAGATTGATATCGCCATGCGCGCCTGCACGAATGCCCGGCGCGTCCTTGGGAATGGGCGGATAGTGCAAGAGCCGCATGACCGAATTGCCATAAGCGACGGCGGGATCAAACCAGTCGGGCGCAAGGCCGAGATAGCGGGCGATGGCCGACAGCAGCCGGTTACCGGCCGCGTCAAACGCCGCATACATCGCTTCAAACGTGGCGCGGAATTCCGGCAGTTCGGCGGGCCAGATATTGTCGGGCATATGATCGCGGAACCGGTGTTCGGGCGGTAGATCCCGCCCGACATGCCAGAATTCCTTCAGGTCCACATGGTCGGCATCCTTGGCGATTTCCGTGCCAAAGGGCGTGTAGCCCCGCTGCCCCGCCAGCTCCGATGTGTAATAGGACCGCTTCACCTCTTCGGGCAGTTCAAACAACAGCCGTGTCTGTTCCCACGCCTTGTCGATCAGCGCGCGGTCCACGCCGTGATCGGTGATGACCGCAAAGCCGAATGTGCGAAACGAGTCCCCAAAGGCTTGGGCAAAGCCTTCAGGATCACGGTCTTGGGAAGCCAAAGAGAGGGTCGGCAGGTTCTTGAGCGTTTCGGTCATGCCGACCGTTTACTCAGGTTGCAGGCGTTGCGCATTTGATTTCTGCGCAACGCCGGACGCGGAAATTTACTCGCCGCCGGCCGAGACCAGCTTAAGTTCGCCAGATTGCGCCGCCTTTTGCGACAGGCGGCCGTCAACGCGCGCGCCGGTTTCAATCGAAATGCTCTCATAAGAGACATCACCCGCGATGCGCGCGGCCCGTTCAATGACGAGTTCGGTCGCAACAATCGCGCCTTCGACAGCGCCTGCGATGGTCGCGCGCTGGGCAAGCACGTTGCCCTTTACCTGGCCCGAAGCGCCGATCGTCAACGCCGCACAGGCAATGTCCCCCTGCACGGCGCCATCCAGATGGAGATCGCCCGAGGCGCTGATATTCCCGGTGATGGAAACCTCTGCACCGATGAACGACATGCCGCCGCCTGTGCGCGGTGCCGCGTCCGATGATTTATTACCCCATGCCATCGCTCACTAACTCCTGCGATTGTGTCTCTTGCCGCAGATGTAGGACGGGGCGGGGCGATTCGCCAAATCTGGCGCATTTTCAGTCAATTACAGCTCTTTAACCTGTTTGAGATACCATCGCTGTAGGAAATGACTGATATGCATCTTGCCGCACGCCTCGCTGTCCAGAATTTTGCGCCAGACCGTCGGCGGTCGCCCCGCTATGATCTCGCCAAGGATGCAACGTTGGCCGGGACAGGCTTTCAGGGTGCCGATGTTGTCGTCACCGACATCTCCCTGTCCGGCTTCCGCGCCCGGATCGGACGCCATATTCCACCCGGATCGATCATCAGGCTGAAAATAGCCGGAATCGGAATGGTGGTTGCCCGTATCGTCTGGTCCAAAGACGGCGATGTCGGCGGGGCCTTCATCAATCCCGTCAGCGAGCAACGCTTGCGCCAGAGTATTGGCTTTCGGGCTGGCTAAATAATCCCGCCACCAATCGACAGGCGGATCAGGCCAATGACGATCACCACGATATTGAGGTTGCGGCCCGCCGTCTTGTCAGACGTGGCGCCAATGCCCAGACCAATCACCGCCAGCGGAATGATCGCCCAATTCGCCCAACCCAAAAGCGGAAAGAAGGCGATGGCGGCAAGGATCAGGGCGACAAAGCCGATCAGCAGGGAAATGAGATTGCGCATGAGATGAATGTGCGCAGCCCTAAGCTTGATTGCAAGGGGAACCGGCTTGACGCCACCTTGTGCAAGTGTATTATTTTGATAATACAGCTAGGAGACTTTCCATGCGTTCCCCTCTTTTGCTTCTCCCGCTCGTCATTGGCCTAGCCGCCTGTGAGTCACAATCATCGGCAGATGGCGCGGATGGGAATGCCAGCGGCACCAACATCAATGTTGCGGCGAAGGGAGAGAAAGGCGAGGACGTCCGCATCACGGCGGATGGCGATACGGGCAAAGTCTCCGTCAATTTGCCGGGCTTTGATGCCAATGTCCGCCTGCCCAAGGTCATGCTGAAGGACAGCAATTTCGATATAGACGGTGTGAAGCTGTATCCGGGGTCCACTGTCGCCAGCATCAATGTGCAGGGCGATGCGTCCGGCGCGGGCGATAAGAGCCGCGTCCAGATTATCTACACAGCACCAGCCGAACCTAAACCGGTGCGGGACTGGTTCGTCAAAGCCTTTGCCGAAAAGGGTGTCGCCGCCAAGATCTCGGGCGAATCGCTGACCGGCAAGACCAAGGACGGCACGCCCTTCACGATGACATTTGCGCCGGACAAGGGCGGTTCAACGACCGGAATCGTCGTTCTGGACGCCAAAAAGCCCGCCTGAGCGCTGCGTTAACCCCGAATTCGGGCGCGTTTACCCATATTTTCCGCGCATCCGCAGCGTTAGCGGCTGCATAACCATCTCCTGCTAAGGAGTTTGCTATGCGACGCGTTCTTTCCTCTCTGCTTCTCGGGGCCTGCCTTTTGGGCGTGGCGGCGTGCGGCAATGATACGCCGACAGATGCCAAAGCGGACAAGCTGGATGAACGGCTGCTCGGCAAGGGCAATGCCGATCCCGTCCTGACGACCGCATTGGAAGATCAGATCATGGTCGATCCCTCGCTTGCCAACATGGCAAACCGCAATGCGGTCAAGCCCGCCGACGCGCCGATGACAGCGCCGGTGCCGGTTGAAACGACGGGGCCAAGTGCTGCGGCAGAACGCCCGGCCAATCCAACATTAGGGCAGATCGCGGCCAATCAGGCAACGGCAGCGCGCGACAAGTTCACTGGCTGCGGGCTTGATGTCGATTATTCGATGCAATGGGCCAACCGTATTCCGGCCGACGTCCCTCTCTACCCGCGCGCGCGGGTGGATGAAGCTGCCGGGTCCAACATGCCGGGCTGCAAGCTGCGCGCCATCACCTTCACCACACCTGCCCCGCAGCGCGCGGTAATCGACTTCTACATCGGCCAAACCAAACGCAGCGGCTTTGCCTCCTCAACACAGGTCAAAGGCCGCGAAACATTGGTCGGCGGCACACGCGCCGACGGCGCGGCATATTATGTCATACTGACGCCCGCCGAAGCCGGTGGCACCATCGTCGATCTGGTGCTCAACAACGGCGTGTAAGT
>CAJBSR010000368.1 GCA_903958285.1 uncultured Sphingomonadales bacterium | reverse complement strand
TGCATGCCGTAGAAGAAGATAGGCGTGGGAAGCGCCGACACAGGCCCAAAGCGGCGCTGCGCATCGGCAAAGCCTTTGAACACCTTGGGGTACATCAGGTAGCTCGCGAACTCCTCGTCGGTGAGCGCGCGGCCGCATTGCGCCTCGGCCCGCTCACGTGTGGCCGCGAGGTCCTCGTCGCCCAACAGGCTTGCCGGGCGCACCGTGATCGGCTCGGTGGTGCCCAGTACGCGTTTCTGCAACGCCTCAGGCCACCCGCCCGGCGGCTGGCCGAGATCGCCCCGCAGCATCTCGACTACCGAAGCGGGGAAGGCGATATCCTTGCCCGGATCGAGCACGTCTTCGGGTGTGAGGTCCTGTGCGACCATCATGAGCGCCATGTCGCCGATGACCTTCGAAGATGGCGTGACCTTGACGATGTCGCCGAATAGCATGTTGGTGTCGTGGTAGGCCTTTGCCACCTCGTGCCAGCGGGTATCAAGACCCAGGCTGCGGGCTTGTTCCTTGAGATTAGTGAACTGCCCGCCGGGCATTTCGTGGAAGTAGACCTCGGACGCCCCGGACCTCAGATCGCTTTCGAAGGCTGCGTACTGGGTACGCACTGCTTCCCAGTAGAAGCTTATCTGACGGAATGCGTGCGCCCCGACGCCGGTGTCGCGTGCGGTATGCTTCACGCCTTCCACCAGCGCTCCGAGGCAAGGCTGCGAGGTCGTACCCGACATCGCGTCCATCGCCGCATCCACGCTGTCTGCACCGGCTTCGATCGCCGCGAGCAGCGTTGCGGTCCCCATTCCAGAAGTGTCGTGGGTGTGAAGGGCGATGGGGAGATCAGTGACCTCGCGTAGCGCCTTGAACAGGGCAGTTGCCGCAGCGGGCTTGAGTAGCCCCGCCATGTCCTTGACCGCCAGCATCTGACACCCTGCGGCCTCAAGCTGGCGCGCTAGATCGACGTAATAGGCAAGGCTGTACTTGGGGCGGCTCGGATCGATGATATTGCCGGTGTAGCACAGTGCGCCCTGCGCAATTTTGCCGCTTTCCAGCACGGCATCGATCGCGACGCGCATGTTCTCCACCCAGTTCAGGCAATCGAACACCCGAAAGATGTCGATGCCCTTTGCCGCCTCAGCGATGAAGTTGCGCACCACATTGTCGGGGTAGTTGGTGTAGCCCACGCCATTGGCGCCGCGCAGCAGCATCTGTGTGAGCAGGTTGGGCGCTGCATCGCGAATGGCATAGAGCCGTTCCCACGGATCCTCGGACAGGAAGCGCATCGCCACGTCGAAGGTTGCGCCGCCCCAGCATTCAAGGCTCAACAACTGCGGCACGAGACGGGCATAGGCTGGCGCGATCGCGACCATGTCGGCCGTCCGCATCCGGGTAGCAAGCAGGGACTGGTGAGCATCCCGCATGGTCGTATCGGTCAGCAGTGGGCGGGTTTGCGTCCTGACCCAGCGGGCGAGCCCCGCCGCGCCTTCGCGCTCAAGGATCTGCCGTGTCCCGTCGATTAGAGGAGCGGTGACGCTCGGCACCTGCGGCGGTTTGGCGTGGGCGGGCGGCCTGTTGCGCCCCTTAACGTCAGGATGGCCGTTGACGGTGACGTCCGCGATATAACTCAGCAAGCGTGTCGCTCGGTCGCGCCGCTTGCCCACCTTGAGCAGGCCCGGCGTGTCATCGATGAACCGGGTGGTGTAGCGGTTGGCGACGAAGTCGGGATGGGTCAGCACCGTCTCGAGGAAGCCCAGATTGGTGGCGACGCCCCGGATGCGGTATTCGCGCAAGGCCCGCGTCATGCGCGCCACGACCTCTGCCGGCGTTGGCGCCCAGGCGGTTACCTTTTCGAGCAGCGGATCATAGTGGCGCGTCACCACCGCGCCCGAATAGGCCGTGCCGCCATCGACGCGCACGCCATAGCCGAACGCGCCGCGATAGGCGGTGATCCGGCCATAATCGGGAATAAAGTTGTTGGCCGGGTCTTCAGTCGTGATGCGGCATTGCAGCGCATGCCCAGACAGCGCGATTTCGCCCTGCTGCGGAACTCCCGTCTCGCCCGCATCGCCTAGATGTCCGCCCTCGGCGATGCGGATCTGTGCCTTCACGATGTCGATCCCGGTCACCATCTCGGTGACTGTGTGTTCCACCTGGATGCGCGGATTGACCTCGATGAAGTAGAATGCGCCATCCGCCTCGTCCATCAGGAACTCGACCGTGCCAGCCCCGACATAACATGTCGCCCGTCCGATCTTCAGCGCGGCCTCGCACAGTGCGTGGCGCGTAACATCGTCGACATAAGGCGCCGGCGCCCGTTCTATCACCTTCTGGTTGCGCCGCTGGATCGAGCAGTCGCGCTCGTAAAGGTGGAACAGATTGCCATGGGTGTCGCCCAGCAGCTGCACCTCGACATGGCGCGCGCGGCGGACCAGCTTTTCGAGATAGACCTCGTCGCGCCCGAAGGCCGCCTTGGCCTCGCGCTTGCCGGAACGGACAGCCTCGATCAGGCCTGCCTCGTCCTCGATCGGGCGCATCCCGCGCCCGCCGCCGCCCCAGCTTGCCTTGAGCATCAGCGGATAGCCGATGCCCGCGGCGATCTTGCGGATCGCCTTATCGTCATCGGGCAGCGGATCAGAGGCCGGAACCACCGGGACGCCCGCCCCGATCGCGATGCGCCGGGCCGAGACCTTGTCGCCCAGTTGCCGCATCGTCTCGGGTGCCGGGCCGATGAAAATGATACCCGCCTTCGCGCAGCTTTCCGCAAAGTCGGGATTCTCCGACAGGAAACCATAGCCTGGATGGATCGCATCGACGCCGCCCCGCTGCGCGATGTCGATTATCCGCGCGCCATCGAGATAGGCGGTGATCGGCCCCGCACCGTGACCCAGATGATAGGCCTCATCGGCCTTGAAGCGGTGGAGCGACAGCTTGTCCTCCTCCGCATAGATCGCAACAGTCTGGATCCCGAGCTCGGTTGCTGCCCTGAAAACACGGATCGCAATTTCGCTTCGGTTGGCGACAAGGATGCGCCTGATTTTGACGTCTGGCACGATCCTAGCCTTCCTTAGCTGACAAATTTAGCGGGAGTTTTTGCCCGGATTTCGCCCTCGGTGATGCCGGGTGCACATTCAACCAGCTGGAACAGTGAGCCATGGTCCGGCCTTTGAAAAACGGCCAGGTCGGTAACTATCATGTCCACGACGTTGCACCCCGTCAGCGGCAAAGTGCATTCAGAAATGAACTTTGGACTGCCGTCTTTGGCACAATGCTCCATCACCACGATGACCTTCTTAACTCCGGCGACGAGGTCCATGGCACCGCCCATGCCCTTGATCATCTTTCCGGGAATCATCCAGTTGGCGATGTCGCCGTTCTCGGCCACTTCCATTGCGCCGAGCACGGTAAGGTCAATGTGCCCGCCACGGATCATCGCGAAAGACTGCGCCGAATCGAAGTAGGCTGAATGCGGGAGTGCGCTTATCGTCTGTTTGCCCGCGTTGATGAGGTCGGCGTCGACTTCGTCCTCGTAGGGAAATGGGCCGATACCCAGCATCCCGTTCTCCGACTGCAGCGTGACTGTGATCCCGCTCGGCACATGGTTAGCAACCAGCGTTGGGATACCGATCCCAAGGTTGACGTAGTATCCATCGCGCAGCTCCTTCGCAGCGCGCGCCGCCATCTGGTCGCGGTTCCACGCCATTATGCCGCCTCCCTTTTGCGGACCGTGCGGAATTCGATCTTCTTGTCGTAGGGCGCGCCGACGATCATTCGCTGGACGTAGACACCCGGCAGGTGGATCATGTCCGATTCAAGTGACTCGATAGGCACGATCTCTTCGACCTCGACAACGCAGACCTTTCCGCAAGTGGCCGCAGGCACGTTGAAGTTGCGCGCCGTCTTGCGGAATACGACGTTGCCGGTCTTGTCGGCCTTCCAGGCCTTGACGAGTGAAATGTCAGCGAAGATGCCGCGCTCAAGGATGAACTCTTCGGGCCCGTTGCGGCCTTCCAGCACCTTGCCCTCCTTCCCCTCGGCTACCAGCGTGCCGACGCCAGTCTTGGTGTAGAAGCCCGGGATGCCCGCACCGCCTGCGCGCATCCGCTCGGCCAGGGTGCCCTGGGGGCAAAATTCTACCGCGAGCTCGCCTGAGAGATACTGGCGTTCGAACTCCTTGTTCTCGCCCACGTAGGACGAGATCATCTTCCTTACCTGGCGGGTACGCAGGAGCTTGCCGATGCCCTCGTTGTCTATGCCAGCATTGTTCGATGCGAAGGTCAGGTCCTTCACGCCACTGTCGCGTACCGCATCGAGCAGACGTTCAGGAATGCCGCACAGCCCGAAGCCGCCGCAGGCAATCAGCAGGCCGTCACTCAGCAGGCCCTCGAGTGCAGATGCCGCGTCTGGATATAGTTTGTCCATCTGGGAAACCTCTTAAAACCTTATGGCTGCGCTTATTCGGCGTCTGGCTGCAATTCAGGTCGCGTCCGTTCAAAGGCAGCATTCTGCATGCATGCGCGCTCGATTTCGGGAATGCGGCCGATAGCGGTGTCCGCGCCAAAACGCCGAGCATTTGCCAGTTGAGGGATCAGGCAGATATCTGCCAAACTGGGATGCTCCCCGAAAGCATATGGGCCCGTTTCATTTGCTACCAGCGCAGCGAACGTGGAGAGACCTTCGCTAATTGTCTGACGGGCCCAGGCAACTGAAGTTTCCTCACCTGCGAGTGTGCGCACTCTTTCGAGAATTTTGAGATTCTGAACCGGATGTGTTTCGCAAGCGACCACATATGAAGCAGCCCTTATCTTGGCTCGTTCGACAGCACTCCCAGAAACAAGAGCCGGATCTGGCTCGATCTCGTCGAGGTACTGAATTATCGCGAGAGACTGGGTTAATGCAGTGCCATCAGCCAAGACCAGGCTGGGCACCAACCCTTGCGGGTTGATTTTCAAGTAATCAGGCTCGAGTTGCTCTCCCTTCCTGAGGTGACGGAAGCGCTGTTCGTAGCTTAAACCCTTTAAAGCGAACGCTATGCGGACACGCCAGCTCGCCGACGAACGATAGTAACCATAAAGGATCATGGAGCCAGATCGCCAATCTCGACTTGAAGAGTGCTCAATCCATCGATCTCCACGACGACGAGGTCGCCCGAGACCACCGCGCCGACGCCAGCTGGCGTGCCCGTGTAGATTAGATCACCTGGCTGAAGTCGATATAGGCCGGACAAATAGCTGACGAGTTCTGGAACCGACCAAATCAAGTCCGCGAGATCTGCCTCTTGGCGAACCACACCATTCACACTCAGAGCTATCCGTCCACGCTCACGATGACCGGTTTCCGAGCATTTATGGATCGGGCCTAGGGGAGAGCTTGCTTCAACATTCTTGCCGGTATCCCAAGGACGACCAGAGCTTCGCGCTTCAAGCTGCAAGTCTCGCCGGGTCATATCAAGGCCGGTTGCATAGCCAAAGATGAGGTCCTTGGCTGCTTCCTCGTCAACGTTCCTGCCTGTTCCGCCAATTGCTACAACAAGCTCTGCCTCGAAATGAAAGTTCGATGTGCTCTGCGGATATGGAACAGTGCCATTTGTCGGAACATAGGTCTCAGCCCATTTTGTAAAGAAAAATGGGGGGTCGCGGTCGGGATCCTTGCCCATCTCCCTGGCGTGCTCGGCGTAGTTCCTTCCAACGCAGAAAATGCGGCGGATTGGAAAAAGGTCATTGGAACCTGCGATGGGCGCCATAGCAGAAGCGGGGATCGTAAAGACGGAGTTCACAGTTTTTCCTCACGGTAGAGCCCAAGGGCCGTTTGAGCAGCCCGGTCCGAATAAGCGAACAGGCACAAATCTTTTCGCGCTTCGAGAGCAAACGCATGCCATGAGGGGACAACAAATATGTCTCCCTGCTCCAGGTGATGCTCTCGGTCGCCAATCAGCGCAGTTCC
>CAJBSR010000367.1 GCA_903958285.1 uncultured Sphingomonadales bacterium | reverse complement strand
TTTCTCGCCAAGGGCGGAAAATTCGGCACGACAGTAAGGTTGACGGTCTACCGCGTCGGCTGAACTCAAGCCTCAGCGCACCGGCAATCGCTGCGCCAAGCCTTCGATAAGCGCTGCCAGTCCAAATTCAAACGCGGTCGTCATATCGACCATGGACGCAATATAGCTGCTGGCCTCGGCACTCTGTTCATAGATCACCCAGCCCAAGATAAAGCTGGCGAAGGTACCTGCCGCAGCGACAGCATCCTCTGTCGAGGCTCCGGCAGAAATAAGAGGCGCCACAAGCATAGGCATGACCTGATTTCTAATCACATCGGATGGTGGGGCGACCGCCATGATCCGTCCGCTGTCCCGATGTGAAAGGAAGTTGCGGCGCTGCGTTCGGCCGACGTCGCGGAGCCAATCCTGCCAAGTTTCCCCATCCGCTGGATTGCGGACGCTTTCGAAGAGCATCCTTTCGACCATCAGGCTGTGAAGCGCCGTCATGCTGGGGACATGCCAGTAAAGCGCCGGGCTTTTTACACCCAGCTCTGCAGCAAGCGTCCGGGTGGTCAGGGCGTCAACGCCATCCCTTTCGACGAGCGACCATGCGGCATTCACAATCACGGCCGGATCCAGAAAGGCATCCTGCTTTCTGGGCCTGCCCGCCGCGCGCTTCTGTATCGGATCCACCTACATGCCTCTCGCTTGACTCTGTATCTGACTCTAAATTATCAACGATAAATAAACAATAGAATGAAGCCCTGAGGAGAGGCGTTTTGAATATCTTAAAAATCAATACGCCGCTCTGCATGGTGGGCGAAGGCCCCGTTTGGGACGTGGCTGAACAGGCGCTCTACTTCATCGACATTCTCGGCAAGAAGGTTCTGCGTTTTGAACCAGCAAGCGGCGGGACACGCAGCTGGGATGTGCCGGACATCATCGGATCAATGGCCATCCGCGCAGGCGGTGGCGCCATCGTCGCGCTGGCGAATGGTGTCCATACACTCGATTTTGAGACGGGCACCTGCACCATGCTCGCGTCCAGCCCGGATCTGAACGATCAGGTTCAACTTGCCGATGGCAAGGTGGATCGGCGCGGCCGGTTCATCGTCGGGTCGTCGGATCGCGGCATGAAGGAAGCGCGGGGGAAGCTCTATGTGCTTGACCCAGGGGCAACGCAGTTGCGCGCGATTGACGATGACATCTTCCTTGCCAACGGCCCCTGCTGGTCGCCGGACGATGCGACCTTTTATCACGCCGATAGCATCCGCAAGATCATCTATGCCTATGACTACGACATCGAGACGGGCACCGTCGCGAACCGTCAGCCCTTTGCCAGCACCGAGGACCTGGGCGGGATACCCGATGGCGCCACAGTGGATGCCGAAGGGCATATCTGGAGCGCCATCTGCGAGGGCGCCAAGCTGGTTCGCTTCCGCCCCGATGGCAGTATCGAGCGGATTGTCGAATTCCCGCTCAAACTGCCGGGCAGTGTGATGTTCGGTGGCCCGGCGCTCGATAGACTGTTCGTGCCGACACTTAGCCCGGCGTTCATGGGCCGCGAGGCTGACCCGCTCGACGGCTCAACCTATGTCATCGATGGGCTGGGCGTGACAGGCTTGGCCGAGCCACGGTTCGGCGGATGAAGTCCCCCCTCCCCCTCCTGCTGGTCACAGTCTTCCTAAACATCGCAGGCTTCAGCCTGATCCTACCCTTGCTGCCCTTTTACGGCACGGAATTCGGGGCGTCTTCTTTTGCGATTGCCTGTCTGTTTGCGGCCTATTCGCTTGGCAATATCGGTGGCGAAATCTTCTGGGGTCGACGTTCGGATGCAATGGGGCGGCGCTCCGTCCTGATCATGACAACGGCGGGCGCAGCGCTCAGCTATGTCGCCTTTGCCTTTGCCCCCGGGCTCATGGCGGCGATATTGATCCGCATCGTGAGTGGCTTTTTCGGCGGGACCCTTGGGGTCTGCCAAAGTGTGATTGCCGACATCACGCCCCCTGAAAGCCGAGCGAAGAACATGGGCTTTTTCGGCGCGGCGTTTAACCTCGGCTTTGCATTGGGCCCGGCCATCGGCGGCTTGCTTGCCTCCCCGGAAGCGGGCCTTACGGGCTTTCGCGCGCCCATCTTTGCCGCCGCCGCCCTTGCCGCTGCAGCTTCGCTTTGGGCCGCGCTGGCTCTGCCCGAAACCCGGGCCGGCGGATCAGACGTGCGCCCTGCCCCCAGCTATGGCGAAGCATTTGCCTTTGTCCGCTCTCAACCGATGCTCAGACGCCTGTTCCTCATCGCCTTTTGCGGCATCGCGGCGTTCGGCTCCATGGAGGCTATTTTCGGTTTGTGGACGCAGGCGAATTTCAACTGGAGCGCGCACGAGGTCGGGCTGACTTTCCTCGCGGTCGGCGGCACTGGCCTGTTGGTCCAAACGATCCTGATTGGACCTTTAGTCCAGCGCTATGGTGAGGCGCGGGTCATCGTCGGCGGGCTATGCCTCCTGATCTTGGCCATCGCCTTGCCCCCAATCATTCGCCTGCCGGTCGCTTCGGTCGTGCTGATGGCGCTGATGATGGCAGGCCATAGCCTGACCTTCCCCAATGCAGGCGCCCTTGTGTCGCGCACAACTCCGCCCAACCGGCAAGGGAGCGTGATGGGGCTGAGCATGGCGTCCAATGCCTTGTCGCGGATTATTGCCCCGCCGCTCTTTGGCCTGCTGTTCGCGGTGAATACAGATCTGCCATATTTTGTCTGCGCATTGATGATTGCCGCAATGCTGCCTGTTGCATTGGGGGTGGTGCGTATTCGGGAGAGCCAAGCATGACCAGTTTCAATCCCGCTGCCTTCCGGGCCTTTGCTGCTGCCATTGGCCAAGACTGGGTGATGACCAGCGCGGAGGACCGCGTTACTTACTCGGATCATTTCGCGGCAGACGAAAACAAGCATCAGCCTGCTGCGGCGATTGCGCCAGCCACGGCGGAGGAAGTCCGCGAAGTCGTGCGCATTGCCAACCAGTATAAAGTCCCGCTCTGGCCGATCAGCCGGGGCAAGAACTTCGGCTATGGCGGCGCGGCTCCGGTCATGAAGGGCGCGGTGGTGCTTGATCTGAGCC
>CAJBSR010000366.1 GCA_903958285.1 uncultured Sphingomonadales bacterium | reverse complement strand
GCACGATGCGCTACGTCATCCGCACGATGCTGCATTATCCCCAAATCTGGGAAACGGCGCTTGATTGCATCCAGCAGGGTATCCGCATTGGGCGCGAATCCGACCCGTTCTGGATGGCGAAGATGGAAGACGTCTGGCACACGCCGCTGGAAGAGGCACGGGCCAAGCTTGGCATTCGCGGCGCGGTTGATCTTGAAACCCAGAAGGAAGGTGACTTCTGGATGGGCCTACGCAAGACCCTTTAAGTTCAAGGCGTTAGAGGTTCACTGGAAAGCGCATCAGCCGCTGGGCAATGCTCTTCGCAGCAGGGTCCAGCCGCTGGCTTGCATTCAGCCCGCCGGGCAGAGCCCCCTCCATCACGATGTTGAAGGCGTAACAGCCGGGGACATCGTAAACCGACACGCGGAAATCGCCGAGATCCGGCAGCCAGTCGCGCAAAGCGGCCTGCGTCATCGCGGCGCGTAGGGCACCCAGACTCTCCGGTTTGCGGGCAATAACGCCGACATTGATGGTCTCGCCTTTCTCTCCGCTGCGGGCAAAGGCCAGTTCCTCCAGCGTGGCGACCCTGCCATCCGGTGCTGTCTCAGGCGCCGCTGGACGCACAATCATGTCGGGTGAGAATGTGGTGCGGATCGTGTCAGGGCAGGGCGCGCCATCGACCTGCGGCGCAGCCACGGCCCGGTCCACGGTAAACGAGACGAGGTTCATCATCGGCCCAACCGACGGGCCAAAGGCGACGCTTGTGCCCGGCGACATGGCCGAGATCGCGGCGAATTGTTCGCGTAGGAACATCTGAACGGCCAGCATCTCGTCATGCTCGACGACAAGCTTGACGATCACTTCCTCTTCGCTGCCGATCAGAACAGCCTCTGTCCGCCGCCAGTCGGCCATGTTTCGGCCGCGCAGCATCAGCGAGCCACGTTCAAACAGAGCAGCTGCCTGCTTGGTCGCCCGTTCGCGCGCAGCGGGGCCGATGACCGGCTGATAGGCGACGGCGCGCCAACCATCATCCCATGTGACACAGGCTTTTAATGTCGCAGGCGGCGGATTGCCGCGCGCGCCCGACACATGGACGCGGTTCTCGCCTGCCTGTTCAATCCGAACGGCGGAAAAGTCGCACGCAACATCCGGCACCATATAGGCCTGCGGGTCGCTAACTTCGTAGAGCATCTGCTCCGCAACCGTGCCAACCGAAACGAGCCCACCCGTTCCCTCCGGCTTGGTGATGATGCAACTGCCATCGGCGTGACATTCGGCAATCGGTGCACCGATGGTCGCCCAGCCGTCCACCTCGCGCCAATCGGTGAAGGTGCCGCCGGTGACCTGTGGCCCACATTCAATGAGATGCCCGACCAATGTTCCGGCGGAAAGCTTGTCCAGCTCTTCGGCCTTCCAGCCAAATTCGTGGATTAGCGCGCCAAGGGCCAAAGCGGAATCGACAACCCGCCCCGTGATGACAATCTGCGCGCCCTTGGCAAAGGCCGCGGCAATCGGGAAGGCACCTAGATAGGCATTGCAACTGGTGACGCCAGCTTGCGGGAAGGGCGTACCAGTGAACATGTCGCGCGTGTCGGCAAGGTCCCCCAACCGGTCCATCAGGTCGTCGCCATGGATGACCGAGACCGGGATATCGAGACCAAGCTCTGCGATGCGGGCGCGCAGCTTTTCCGCCAGCGCCAGCGGATTAACGCCGCCCGCATTGGCCGCAATCCGTGTGCCGGACGCCGCGATCTGGCTGAGGAATGGCCCGATATGCACATCCATGAAGTCGGACGGGAAACCCGCCTTCGGGTCGGCCAACCGCATCCGGCCAAGCAGGCCCATCGCGCCTTCGGCCAGATAATCGAGGATGATGTAGTCGACTCCGGCCTTCAACAGCTGCGGCACGGCCATGGCGCTATCGATAAAGAAGGCGCTGCCGCCGCCGATGCGGACTGTTTTCATGGTGGCTGGTCCTGTCAGAAATTAAATTGGCTGGTGGGGATGACGTCGATGGTCCCGCGGTCGATAAAGCGGTCACAGCTGTCCATCATCGTCGCGAGATTGGCATTGAACTTGTCCGGATCGCCCACGGCATCGAAGAAGACGAAGGGATCGCTCAGCGCGCTTTCGGGGAAGCATTCCTCTACAATGGCCGCATAAGGCGGGGCGTCTGGCGTCAGTGCGCGGATGACGATGTTCTGCACATATTCAAAGTTGGACTGGGTCTCGATGGCAACGCGGGTGTGATGGTCCTGCCAGATCGCGAGCCATTGGTCGAAGGTCAGTCGGTCGGGCCGGGTGAGGAAAGCCATCTGTGCCCAGCCCCAATTGCGGGCGCCTTTGTCCGGCGCATGATCCTTATTGGGCAGGATGGTCGATTCCAGCACCAGCCAAGCGGCGAAGCGATCCCCTGCGGCCGACAAAACCGCGTCCACATCAACGCGAAAGATCGCATTGGCGGACGGCATCCAGAACTGGATCGTCGCATGATGTTGCGGTGCGCCGCGTGTCTGGCGGAGTGCCGCACCCGTGTCGGTGATCGCGTCTTCCAAATTGATCCGCACGGTGGACGCGCCTGCGGTTTCAAGCTGCGCCGGTAAGTCGCTCAGGATGCGGGAGTTGAACGCGTCGCGGCTTTCGCTTTCGGGCTTCCAGAGCGCGCAAATGACTTTTTCCATGAGATGCCTTTCCTCCCCGAAATTGGCCCCAATCGAAATTGAACTCAGTCGAAGTTGGCCTGGCCACCGTCGAGCGGAATGGTCGTGCCCGTCAGGTAGCCCATGTCCGGCCCGCACAGGGTGACGACGGCGCGGCCAATATCTTCTTCCAGCTTGCCGATGCGGCCCAGAGGGATGGTCTTGAAGAACGCTGTGGCCTCTTCCGGGTTGTTTTCAATCCACCATTTGAGGCCCGGCGATTCCGCATGTGGTGCGATGGTGAGAACACGGATGCCTTGGCGTCCCCATTCGGCAGCGCCTGCGCGGGTGAGGGCGCGTGTCGCCTGTTTGACCGCACCATAAGCGCCATAGCTGCTCATATCCCAACGGATGCCAGCTGAAGAGGCAAGATTGAAGATCGTGCCGCCGCCACGAGCTACCATATGCGGGTGAACCAGCTTCATGAGGCGAAAAGAGGCGAGGGGGCCAGATTCAAACCCGGCCATGAAGGCGTCATCGGTGACGTCGAGCAGATTGCCGATGGGCACTTCCTGCGCATTGTTGACGAGGATGTCGACGCTGCCGAGGCGCGCGACCGTCTCATCAACGATACGCGTAAGATCGTCCGCTGATTTCACGTTGCAGGGAAGGGCAATCGCTTCGCCGCCGCGTTCTGCGATCATAGCGACGGTTTTTTCCAGTTTTTCGAGGGTTCGGCCGGTCACGGCCACCTTTGCACCTGCGGCGGACATAGCGAGCGCAATGCCCTGTCCCACGCCTTGTCCGGCCCCCGTAATCAGGGCAACTTTGCCTGTCAGATCAACCATGCCTCTCGAATCCTCATTTTCGTAATTTTGTTTCAAAGAATTTACGCATCATGTTGACACAAGGCTAGATAAAACATCAAATGCGTGAAAATTGGAGTGAGAGGTGCTTGAATGACTCAGGATTTGGCGGGCCAGGTCGCGATTGTGACCGGCGG
>CAJBSR010000365.1 GCA_903958285.1 uncultured Sphingomonadales bacterium | reverse complement strand
GTCGCGCACATAGGATCCGAAGACCAGCCATGTGCCATATTGGCGGGCCTTCTTGGCGAGCGTTTCCGTCTCTTCACCCGGGAGTTCGATGGCGGCCTTTCGGGCATCAATCAGCGTCCATTTGTAATTATAGCCGGTGATGGGAAATTCGTGGAAGAACAGCATGTCCTTCTTGCCGGAAAAGCCGTTGGCATAGTCGATCAGATCGCACATGTGCTGCACGTTTTCGCGGCGCTTCTTTTCCGGAGACGTGACGTCGACCGCGATCACGCGTGACTGGACAACGCCCAATGCCCATGAATCCTTTGCAAGCGGTGCTGTGGCATATCCTCCATCAGATCGCATCGTAAGGGGCGCCTTGGCAGGCGACGTCGCATGCGCCATTTCGCTCCACAAGCCAGTGCCGATGGCCGCGCCTGCCCCAAGCGCGAACATATCACGACGGGTCACTCTTCCACTGTTTTCTGGCATATTCCGACGAATTCCTCTTCGGCACTCACGTTGCGGATTGGCAACATGACGGATCGTTGATGCGCTTTCCAGTTAAAAATGTCTGGACAAAGGAGGTGGATCGTGAAAGCAAACGTCCGGACAATTGGGGCGTCCAGAAAAGGGGAGTTAAGCATGAAATCGGCAATCAAGATTGCGGCATTGACCATAACGGCGCTGACACCCTTGTCGGCTTATGCCCAGGCAGCCGGTGAGGAAGAATCAGGCATCAAGGATATTGTTGTCACTGCGCGGAAGACGGCGGAAACCCTTCAGGATGCTCCAATCGCAGTTTCGGTTGTCTCAAGCGATATGATCGCCGAACGCGGCCTGAACTCAATTGATGATTTTGCGAAGCAATCCACGGGCATCAGCTTCAGTCAGGCATTTGGGCGGACGACGGACCGCCCGGTCATCCGTGGCGCATCGAACGTGCTCGCAGGCGTCCAGGCCGGTGTAGAAACTGGCGCTGCATTCTTTATCGACGGCATCTATTACCAAGGTGATATTCAGGGCTTCGACCCTGCATCCATCGAGCGTGTTGAAATTGTGAAGGGGCCGCAATCGGCGCTCTACGGCCGAAACACCTATGCTGGTGCGATCAACTATATCACCAAGGATCCGAGCCAGGATTTCTCGGCGTCGGGCCGCGTCCGCGCCGCAGAGCATCAGGAATATGAAGTTGCAGGTTCGGTGTCGGGCTCATTGGGCGAGATTCTGGGCATTCGCGTTGGCGGCCGATACTTCACTTACGGTGGCGAGTATCGCAACCAGCTGACCGGAAAGAAGGTCGGCGATGAAAAGACGACATCTGCCTACGCCACACTGACCTTCAAGCCGACTGCAGACATCAAGATGCGGACCCGTTTGAGCTGGCAGAAGGATGATGATGGTCCGCTCGCGCTTTTCCTGCAGGGAGCCGCAGACAATAATTGCATGCCTGGCTATCGCTCGGCTGCCTACCGGACGGCGTCGGCCTTCGTTCCACTGGCTCCGGCGGTTCTGACCTCCACCAATACCAATCAATATTATTGCGGCGTCATCCGTCCTCAACCGGAAGGTGTGCGGCTGAATACTGATCCACTGCCGATCAACGCGACGCTTGGTACGCGGGACGGAACGGCGTTTGACGGCGTCGAAAACGTCCAGCATTCCATCACAAATATCCTCGACTGGGATGTGGCGGGCTCAGGCTGGGTGATTTCCAGCCTCACCGGCTATCGTAAGAACCGCAACTATTTTGGCACCGACTCTGACCATTCGGACGCCTTTGCCTATTTTGCGGGAACGGCTGCGAGCACGCTTAACACAGAGCCCGCCTTTGCCAACTCCAACAAGGACCGGCAGACTGACTTCAGTCAGGAAGTACGCATTGCCAGCCCGGAAGACAAGCCGTTCCGTATTCTAGTCGGCGGTTTTTATTTCAAACAGAAGTTCCAGTCGGTCGACATCACCTTCGGCAGT
>CAJBSR010000364.1 GCA_903958285.1 uncultured Sphingomonadales bacterium | reverse complement strand
GCGGATCGCGCGGCTCCGTCTTGCTGAAGCACAGAGAAGGCTGGAGCGGCTGGAAGGCACCGCCAACCAGCTCGCCCGCATGGCCGCGACGCTGACCCCAGATCAGGGCCAAACCGACGGGCTCTCATTACGTGCGCTGGGCGAATTGGGGGAACGTCTCGGCAATGCGTCTCACCAGATGCGCGCACCGATTGCCGATGCCGTTGACGCACGCGACCTGAAGCTTGCCGACAATATCCGGGCCGAGCGTCAGGAAAGCACGGCTGAGAAAATGGCCGATCGCGCCGCGCGTCAGGCGGAGCATCAGCGCGACCTGCGCGCCGACGCCAACCGCCCGTTCCGTCCGCGTGGTTCCGTTCTGGAGTCAGAAATTTGACACCTCTTGCCCTTCTCCCTGCCCTGACCGCGACACCTATTGCGTCCGCCGCGCCTGTCGCACGTCCGCAAGCCGCAAAACCTGAAGACACGGCTGGAGCGCCGCCAACCTTCGATGCCGTGCGCCAGACGCTCGCCAAGTCCGGACCATCATCCAAGACGCCCGCCCAATCGCCAACCCCTGACCGCGCGACGGAGAAGCCGCCAACCCTTGATTTGGCTGGCCAGATCCTCACGGCAATCTTGCCAAAGCCGAGCCGTTCGCCCGCCAATGAGGGTGAAGTTGAAACCACAGATGCATCCGCATCTTCCTCCCCCTCTCCGCCCGATCCTGCCGCCTCTGCGCTGCTCGCGACATTGCCGGCGCTTCAAACTGTCGCAGCTTCGCCAGCCCCTGCGGGCGCGCCTGCCATCCGATCCACCCCTGCGACAGAAGCAAGCACGCGTCTCTTCCTTCCAGACACCACCAGCATCTCGACAGACGCAGCTGATTTTGCAGAAGACCTGATCGCCGCCTTGACCTCCGCCACCGCGTCGCCCTTGGTCGCTGACGCCAAAGCGTTGGCCAAAGTTGATGCGCCGGTGCTCATCGACCCGCGTCCCAAACTCGACATGACAAACGATGCTTGGCTGGACCAGCTGGCGCGCGACATTACCGCTTCCGCATCCTCCGATGGCAAGCTGTCCTTCCGCATCGTGCCGCCGCAATTGGGTCGTCTCGACATCGCCATTGAGACCCGTGACGCGGGCATGGCCGTTCACGTAAAAGCGGAGACGCGCGAGGCGCATCTTCTTATCGCCAATGCCCAACACCGGCTGGAGGAAGCTCTGAGCACTCAGGGCCTGCGGGTAACTGAAACCAGCGTGACCTCAAATGGCGGCGGTGATCTGCCGCGACCGCATTCCGGGCCGCAAGAAGCGCTCATTGAAGCCGTTACCGAAACCGAACGTGAAGCCGACGCGCCGACCTCTGGTCGCGACGCGGGCCGCTTTGCATGACCATCTGAAGGACAAAACGCATGGCCAAAGACCCCACGCCGACGCAAGGCAAGAAGGGCTCCCCCCTAAAGAAGATCATCATGATCAGCCTCGGCGGCATCGTGCTGCTGGGGGGTGGCGCGGGTGCGGGCATGTATTTTGGCGGCGCCTTTGAACCAAAAAGCGCGGAAAAGAAGGAAGACCCGAACCGCCCAAAACTTGTCGAGAAAAGCGAAGAGCCCGCAGAACCGGCGGCGGAAGGCGCAGACGCCAAGCCCGTGCCGCGCGTTGGCACCGTCTATGTTGAAAACGACAAGACCAAGGTCGACCCGCGCAAGTTCGAGGCGGGCTATCTGCAGCTGCCGGAAAACTTCACATCCAACCTCGCCAATGGAGATGGCTTCGTGCAGGCCGGCCTCAGCGTCTCGACCTATTATGACGATAAGGTCTTCGCCAATGTGAAGCGCCACATGGTGCCCATCCGTTCGGCCATCCTGATGGTGCTGGCCGTGCAGGACGGCGTTCTTCTGTCCACGCCTGAAGGCAAGACGCGCCTGCAAAAGGAGCTGACTGAGGCGATCAACAAGGTGCTGCGCGACAAAGAGGGCTTTGGCGGCATCGACAATGTCTATTTCTCCAATCTGGTGATCCAGTGACCCCAACACAGCTTCGCGATGCCGATGTTCAACCCGCTTCTCTGGAAGTGAGTGGCGACAAAGCGCAGGAAATCGTCAGTGCGTTGAACGTCGTCACCGACCGCATGGTCGATGACGTGACGGCGGCCCTTGCCGCTATGGGCCTGACGGTCGCCGTCTCGCCTGAGCGTTCCGAAACAGTCCGTTTCGGGGACTGGCGCTCTGGCCTCTCGCCGCTGTGTGCCATTGCTGTGTGCAAGATGCCGCCCCTGAAGGGCCAAATCCTCATTTCCGTGCCACCGGCCCTTGTCGGGCGCCTGACCGACATCTTCTTTGGCGGCGATGGCGACACAGTGGCAGACCGATCTGCCTTCACCGCCACCGAACAGCGCATATTCCTGCGTTTGGCTGATCTGTTGGCCGATGCCCATTCGCGCGCTTGGCCGGGGCCAGCGACACCGGAGATCGCCGCCATTGAAACCGTCCGCAACAATCTACGCATGGCGCGCGATGGAGACCCCGCCATCATGCAGTCGCTGACCATCCAGCGCGGCAAGACCCAGCTGGGCCGCATCGAGTTCGTCCACGCCGCCCCACAGCTGCGCGGCATGTTCGGCACCGATGACGGGGGTGTCAATGAACCGGCAAGCCCGGCCTGGCGTCAGCAGATGGAGGCCGCGATGCTCAATGTGCACCTGCCCGTCCGATCCGTCATTGCGCGCCCGGAGATCAGCTTAGAGACGCTTTTCCGCCTGTCTCCGGGGGATATCATTCCCATCATTCTCCCTCAGACCGTCCCTGTCATCGCAAATGGCAGGGTTCTTGCAAGAGGTTCGATTGGCGAGGCCAATGGCCGCGCCGCCATCAGAATCGAACAGCTTGAAGAACGGAAATGAGTAATGAGCGACATGACCGAAGCCCCCGACGCCGCAACGCGTGCCCGGGCTCAAGAGTTTTCCGGTCCCAATTTTGATCTTCTCTCCGGCGTTTCGCTGCGCCTCTCAGTGGAGGCCGGGTCAACGTCGATGCCGCTTGCCGAACTGCTGGCCCTCAGTGAAGGCAGCGTCGTCGAGCTGAACCGTCAGGCAGGCGAACTGCTCGACGTAATGGTCAACGGCACGATTGTGGCCAAGGGCGAAATCGTGACCATTGATGGCCGCTATGGAATCCGCGTCGTCGAAGTCGCATCCGCCAACCAGCGCGCTGCCGGCGTCGAACGGCGTTGACATGGGCGAGTATATCCTGCGCCTAATCGCGCTTATCCCCGTGGTGGGTGGCCTCGCCTGGGGGTCACTTTGGATGTGGAAGAAGCTTCAGCTGGGCATGCCCGCACAAGGCGGCACCAATGGCAGCCGTTCGCTCCGCATTGTTGAAGTCCTGCCACTCGGCCTCGGCAGTAAGCTGGCCGTGGTTGAGTTTCAGGGCCGCGAATTGCTGGTGTCCGTGTCCAAAACCGATGTCCGTCTGATCGCCGACAGCCATGATTAAGATCGCCCTCCGCCTCGCAGCGGTCACTGCGCTTTTATACGCCGCTCCTGCCGTCGCGCAGGAAGCCCAGATGCAGGGTGCGCTCTCCAGCCTCGCCGGAGACGGCAAGCCGCTGTCGCTGTCCTTGCAGGTGCTCTTGTTGATGAGCCTGCTGACGATCCTGCCATCGCTTGTCCTGATGATGACGAGCTTCACGCGGATCATCATCGTACTGTCGATCCTGCGGCAGGCGCTTGGCCTCCAGAACACCCCGCCCAATCAGGTGCTGGTGGGGCTCGCCCTGTTCCTGTCCATGTTCGTTATGCAGCCGCAGCTGAGCGAGATCAACAAGACGGCGTTTCAGCCTTATATGGCAGGCACCGTGCCCATTGATCAGGGCATTAAACAATCGGGGGAGGTCCTCCACAACTTCATGATCAAGCAGACCCGCAAGACCGACCTGCTGCTCTTTGCCGACCTGGCCAACGCCCCCAAGTTCAAATCGCCCAAGGACGTGCCCTTCACCATCTTGCTGCCGGCCTTTGTCACAAGCGAGTTGAAGACAGCGTTCCAGATTGGCTTCCTCATCTTCCTGCCT
>CAJBSR010000363.1 GCA_903958285.1 uncultured Sphingomonadales bacterium | reverse complement strand
TGGCAACAAAGCGCCCCTGGTTTTGCTCTTAAACAGCTTACCTACGAGCTCAGCGGTTCGTTCCGCGACAAGCACCGAATTCGGGTTTGCCAGCTTGAGATTGTCCACGCTGTTGGTTCCCGCGCTCACGGCGATTGAAGGCACGCCGCGCGCAGTCGAATATTGGACATTGCTCACCGTGCCCGACGACACGATCATGGTGCCAACATTGCGTCCTTCATTCGGCCCCGAAATGACAAGGTCGGGCATTTTGCCCCACCGTGCCTGTGCCAGCACGTCGAGGCCATATAATGTTGCCATTACGGGCGTTCCGTCGACGTAGTGGAAGTCCATTTCAAAACCCGCTCGGGTCATTGGGCCAACGCCAGGGTCTCCGGCCTTGGCGGCGTCATTCAGGCAATTTGTGGTAAGGGGCCCCAATGGCCGCATGAATTTGATGGCAGCACCCATGCCGCTCTGACCCTGGCAGGGAACAGAGACGATCACGTCATGACCTCGGGCCTTCAGTGCAGTATAAAGCGCCTTCAGGTTGCTGGTCAGGCCGTCGTCATTGGTAATCAGGATGTTTTCAGCCTGTGCCGGTGACGATGCGATGGCAATCGCCACCAATCCGCAAATCCATGTCTTCATAGGGAACCCCTTGATCTTCAACGTCCGCTAGAAACGCGCACGCATTTCTAAACCATATGTGCGCGGATCATTATATTGGGTGGCCGTATTTCGGCCACCTACGCGGAAATCGAACAGATTATAGCGCGTGTTGGTCAGATTCTTGCCCCACAGAGCAAACTCCAGATCATTGTCGAGGAAGTTGATGTCACCTAGCGTCACACGACCGCCGAGGAGCATGGCTTTCTCAGCTTTAAAGTTGACGGTGCCGTTCGCGTAGTAATTCCCTGCCGTGTCGAGGTTCATGTTGGCGCGCAATTGCCCGAAGGAAAACCGCGGGAAGCGATAGTCGACGGCAAATGTAGCCGCATGTTTGGGCGTGAAGTTTGCCCTGATCGGTTCGATCGCACCAGTGAAGATATTGCGCACGGGCGTGGTGGGCGCGTCTGTATAAACATAGTTGGCGGACAATATCAGACCTTTGACTGGGGCCAATGTCACATCGAGTTCAACACCCCTGATCTTGCGTTTTTCGGGCGCGTTCACCGTTTCGGTGTTAGAGATAAATGCCGGGTTGATGAAATCGACCTGTTGGCCGGTTAGCTTGCTGTCATATGCCGCGATGTTGATCCGTGCCCTCCGATCAAACAGATCAGCCTTTACGCCGATTTCCCAAGCAGTCAGTTCTTCCTCGCCAAAGGGACGCAGGATTGATGATCGCGTATTTGCTCCGCCGGCGCGATAGGCACGGCTCCATTTTAAGTAGGCCGTTACATCCTTGCTGAAATCATAAGCAAGGTTAGCCATTGGATCGAGGCGGCTTGAGGCAAAGTTGAAACTGAGGTTGGGCACAGCCCCCGCAATGAAAGTCAGTCGTCCGTTCTTTTTGTCATCGGTATAGCGAAGCCCGCCGGTCAGATGCAGCCCTTCGATAGACGATGGCGACCAAGTAGCCTGTCCAAACAATGCCTTGGACTTGATTGCCACCACAGCTGCCCGGTCGGGAACACGCGTGCCTGCATCGGCGGTCGGGGCAGGGAACAGGGTGATCCCGCTGTTGGTAGCATTCAGTGTGCCTGCGCTGAACACAGTGGCGGTGTCTGCGCCGTTTTCTTTGAAATAATATCCACCAAACACATATTTAAAGTCGCCAGCATCGCCAATCAGTTGCAACTCTTGACTGAATTGATCCTGATCGACACGGGCATAACTTAGGCGGCCAAACCGACGGTTCGGTCCCCATGTAGTGAGTGCGCCCACATCCTGATCCCATTGGACCGACGCAAGCTTGCGCCATGCCGAAATGGAACGGATTGTCAGTGCGTCGCCCAATTCCCATTCTGCTGTGACGCTATGACCTTCGGCGCGTTGGGGGTTTTCGAGCACTGGTACCCCGATCCGCGCTGTTTGAACCCGACCTTTGTCAAGCTGGATGAAGGTTGGCCGAACTGCCACCGATTGGTCAGTTGCGGTGATATACTGATAATTGCTCGTTGGGTTGTCGCGTGACAAATCCCAAGCATAAAGCAGCGAGAAATTGTCCGCGATCTGCCAAAGCCCAGAAATCTTGAGGCCATACTTCTCGATTTCTGAATAGTCTTGTGATCCAGCGAGCGGATTTTTGACGAGCCCGCCGCGATTTTCGACCAGGCCATCAACCTTGAAACTCAATCCCGCTGCTTCCGGCAGATTGACATGCGCTGCTATGGATCGACCGCGATAGTTACTGATCCCGGCGCGCATATCGACTTCCATTTCGCCGCTCGGCTTTTTAGTCACAACGCTGATCGCACCGCCGATTGTATTGCGGCCGAAAAGCGTTCCTTGCGGACCTCGTAACACCTCGATCCGTTCAACATCAGACAATTCCATGCCAAGGCCGGACACACGACCGAGATAAACGCCATCGATGTAAATGCCGACAGTAGGGTCGCGCGTCACCTGTGTGGCGTCGACGGGAACAAGCCCGCGCATCCCGATCGATACCGCCGATGCACGGCCGACAAACGGCGCAGTTCTTACCGATGGTATTGCTCCGGTGAAGAGATCGTTGATCGAATTGACACCTTTCTGGTCGAGCGCATCAGATGTGAGCGCAACGATGGAAATCGGCGTATCCTGAACGTTTTCTTCGCGCTTCTGCGCGGTCACAACAATTTCGGCGATCCCGCTGCTGCTGTCCATTTCTTTGCTATCTTGTGCAGCGGCTGGCGCAGCAAGAGCGATGGACGCTGACGAACAAAAGGCAAGCGTCTTCAATACGTTATGCATCATAACTTCCTCCCCCGATTGGCCTTTTTCTAGGGATTAAGTTAGATATGGCTTTTGGTTTAGCAAGGGAAAAAACGCGGGCAGGTTTCGGGATGATCCAACATCCGCTTCACGCGTGTCGGCTTCGCATGTTAATCGCGAGAATAAAGGAGTGAATGGTGGACGCACTTGGGCTCGAACCAAGGACCCGCTGATTAAGAGTTAGTAGAAATATGACGGACCGAGAGCGGTGCAGTTGAAAAAATCACGGATAACCAGATGGTTGGGTATATAGAGATATGTGAAAATATACTGGCATATAATTTATCTGATGCCTATCTGATGCCTAGAACGATTGAAGGGATCAGAACCGGTGGCAAAGGTCGTAATCGCAAAACGGGTCGTGGATGATGCCGATCCGTCGGGCAAAGACTTCATTCTGTGGGACGCGAAGCTCGCGGGCTTCGGCCTCAAGGTAACCCCGTCGGGGCGTAAGGTTTACCTCTATCGTTATCGGTTCGCCCGCCCCGGACAGGCGGCGCAGACGGCCCCGGCAAAATACACTATCGGCACGCACGGCGACCTCACCCCAGATCAAGCCCGCAAGCGCGCGCAAGACTTGGCGGCGCTCGTAGCAAGTGGCGTTGATCCCCG
>CAJBSR010000362.1 GCA_903958285.1 uncultured Sphingomonadales bacterium | reverse complement strand
TGAATATGGCCGGAGTGCGAGAGGACGAACTCGATATTCTTGGACCCGAACAACTGTGTGGAGCGGTAACACGCCTTCCAGGGCGTGATGTGATCGGTCACGCCCGCCACGATGTAAAGATCACTCGTCACCTTGGTCAGGTCGACCACATGGCCTGCGATCTCCGCTGTCCCCGGCTCGGCAAAGGGCTGGTTGCCATAGAGGTCCAGATAGTCCGAATGGAGCTGGGCGGGTAGGTTGGTCGCGTCATTGTTCCAGAACAGGATGTCGAAGGCGGGCGGGTCTTCCCCTAAAAGATAGTTGTTGACCACATAGTTCCACACAAGGTCATTTGGCCGCAGCCAAGCGAACATCCGCGAGAGCGAGGCGCCGTCGAGCACACCGGCCTTGCGCGAGCGTTGGCGGGCCAGTTCAATGCCATGTTCGGACACAAGCGAGCCGACTTCACTGTCGGTGATTTCGGGTTTCAGCACGCACACCATCAATGAGACGGCGTTGACGCGCTTGTCGCCCTTGGACGCGAGCTTGGAGAGCATCGCCGACATGGTGATCCCGCCGGAACAGGCGCCAGAGACGTTGATCTGCTTGGATCCCGTCACCTCGCAGATGACGCCGATCGCTTCGATGATACCGTCCACATAATTGGCGAGGCCCCAATCGGCATGCTCCTTGGTCGGGTTGCGCCAGCTGATGAGGAAGGTCTGCTGACCATTGGCGAGCAGCAAGCGGACAATGCTCTTGTCCGGACTTAGATCGTTGACATAGGCCTTGTTGATCTGCGGCGGGATGATCAGCAGTGGCGTTTCATGCACTTTCTCAGTCGCGGGCTTGTAATGGATCAGCTCCATCAGCTCGGTGCGATAGATGACAGCCCCCGGCGTGCAGGCGATGTTCTCACCGATTTTGAAGGGGCGCTTATCGACCTGAGAGACGAGCATGTCATTGTTGACGATGTCGTCATAGGCGTTCTTCAGTCCGCGGATGAGCGAGGCGCCGCCGGTTTCTGCCGCCTTTTTGAGTGCTGCAGGATTGCCTGCCAGCGTATTGGTCGGGGCGAGCGAGTCGATCACCATGCCCGCCACGAAATGCGCGCGGGTGCGTTCCAGCTCATCCAGCTCCAGATCGCCGATGAAGTTCTTCACGCCCTTTTCGGCGGCGAGGTAATATTGCATCCCGGCCTTGAAGAGGGGGTTTTGGCTCCAGGTGGCGTCGGCGAAGCGGCGGTCTTTGGGGTTGGGCGCAATGTCCGACTTCATCGTGATGATTTTGATGACATCGTCGGCAAAGGATTTGCTGTGTTCGATCACCTTGCCCGGCTGGGTGGCCGTGGCTTTCAGCATGACGCCCACCGCGCCGATCAAATCCTCCTTGGCCAGCCCGACCAAGGGATTGAGTGCCACGCCCGCATCAGCCGCCTCTTCGAGGCCTTTCGGCATTTTCGCCATGTCCCCTCCTACGCATTTTTTATGTGAGGAGAGGATCATCGTCTTTTCCGAAAAGGTCAAGCATCCGCGCGTCTCCCACTTGACGCACACGGCAACGCGTTCCAACGCTGCCGCCAAAGATAGATGAATCATTTGAATGGAGAGACTGAATGGCTGGCGTTCTGGACGGGATCACAATCATCGAAATGGCAGGCATTGGGCCGGGTCCCTTTGCCGGCATGATGCTGGCCGATCACGGGGCACGGGTCATCCGCATTGAACGTGTCGGCGCGCCCGACATGCAGGGCAGGGATGTGCTGACGCGTAACCGCGAAGTGGTCCAGATCGACACCAAGACGCCCGAAGGCGTGGCGCAGGTGCGCGACCTCGTGAAATCTGCGGACGGACTCTTTGAAGGCTTCCGCCCCGGCGTGATGGAGTGGATGGGCCTTGGCCCCGATATCCTCCTCGCGGACAATCCCAAGCTGGTTTATGGCCGCATGACGGGCTGGGGCCAGACTGGCCCGCTCGCTATGGCGGCCGGCCATGACATCAACTACATCTCGATCACCGGCAACCTGCATGGCTATGGCCGTCCCGATGGTAAGCCAACCCCGCCGACCAATGCCATTGGCGACTTTGCTGGCGGCGGCATGATGCTGGCCTTCGGTATGGTCTCGGCTCTGCTCAACGTTGCGCGCGGCGGCGAGGGGCAGGTTGTGGACGTCGCGATGACCGACGGCGCCTCAATCATTCATGCCATGCAATGGGGCTTCCGTGGCCTTGGCATGTGGGAGGATACGCGCGGCTTGAACATGCTCGATACCGCGGCGCACTTCTACGACACCTATGAATGCGCCGACGGCAAGTGGATCTCCATTGGGTCGATTGAGCCGCAATTCTACGCGCTGCTGCGCAAGGCGCTGGGCATCGATAGTGACCCCGCCTTTGACGCCCAACATGACAAGAGCCAATGGCCGGCCCTGAAAGCCAAGATCACAGACATCTTCAAGACCAAGACGCGCGATGAATGGTCCGCGATCATGGAAGGGACGGACATCTGCTACGGCTCGATCCAGTCGATGGGCGAGGCGCTCAGCCATCCGCACAATGTCGCGCGTGGCACGTTTGTTCAGGTGAATGGCGTCGATCAGCCCGCGCCTGCGCCGCGCTTCCTTGGTACACCTGCGGCAGCGCCCGTCGGTCGGAGAGGCTAAGCGCCATGAATACCGATCCCGCCCGCATTCCCGTCATCATCGGCGTTGGCCAGTTTAACGACCGGGAGTGTGTTCATGATGCGCTCGGTCTGATGGTCGCTGCGCTGGAAAAGGCAGACGAAGATGCAGGCGGCGGTTGGATTGCCAAGCTCGACAGTATCGCGGTCGTCAACCAGATCAGCTTTCCAAAGCTCGGCAATTGTGCGGAGCATCTGGCGCAGCATTTTGGCCTGACGCCCAAGATTGTGGAGCAGACGCCGCACCCAACCGGCGAAAGCCCGGTGCAGCTGCTCAACGAAGCGGCAAACCGGATCGGCGCGGGCGAGATGTCGGTCGCGGCCATCCTTGGGGCCGAAGCGTTGCGCACGGCGGCAGAACGTGCGCGGGCGGCCTCGGGTGAAAAGAAGGATGCGCTCCGTTCGGTTGCCAGCAGCGGCGCCAAGTCGCTGATGCAGCAGCATGGTCTGGTCGCGCCCACCGACCTTTATCCGCTCTATGAAAACGCCACACGGGCGGCCTGGGGCCAATCGCTGGCAGAGGCGCAGGCGGAATCCGGCGTCATCTGGGCAGGCATGTCAGCGGTCGCTGCGGGCAATGAGAATGCCTGGATCCGAAAGCCACAAACGGCAGAGGCCATTACCAGCATTGAGGCGGATAATCGCCCCATCGCCTTCCCCTACCAAAAGCGGATGGTCGCCAATTCCAGCGTCAATCAGGGCGCGGGCTTTATCGTGACGTCGCTCGCCGTCGCCCGTGCGGCGGGTGTGGCGGAGGCGAACATCATCCATGTCGGCATGGGTGCGGCTGCGCATGAAACGCACAACATGCTCAAGCGCGATCAATATGTGCAGCCCGCGGGCATGGTCGTGACGATCGAGGAAACGCTCAAGCGCAATAGCCTGACCGCGGCGGACCTTGACCATGTTGAGCTCTATTCCTGCTTTCCCTGCGTGCCCAAAATGGCGCGCCGCATCCTTGGCTGGCCGGTCGATAAGCCGATCACGGCCTTTGGCGGACTGACCTTTGGCGGCGGGCCCATCGGCAATTATATGAGCCACGCCATCGCCTCGATGGTCGACACGCTCCGTGCGGAACGCGGCACCGCGATGCTGTTCGCCAATGGCGGCTATGCGACGCATTTCCATGGGATTGTCCTGTCGGCAGAGCCATTGCCGGAGGCGACATTCCCGCATGACTATGATGTGAACCCGCTGGCCGATGCGATGCGCGGGGCGGTGCCGGCAGCGGATGAGGACTATGAAGGCCCCGCCACCATTGAAAGCTACACTGTCTTCTACAACCGCGACGGATCGGTGAAGTTTGGCACGGTCATCGCGCGGACCAGCGCAGACGCCCGCGTGTTGGCGCGGGTCGATGCGGCGGACGAGGCAATGGTTGCGTTTCTGACCGATGGCAAAGTCGAACCGGTCGGTGCGTCGGGCCGGACGGAGCGGGGCGAGGACGGCTTGATCCACTGGCGGACGGCGTAGGGCTTCGACCGACACCCTGCATATTTCGACGAATGCAACGCCGCCGCTTCACCTCTCCGGCAATGCGGTCTAGGAAACGCTCAACTTAGAATTGGGAGTTATCTATGTCTCATCGTCTTCTCGGCAGTGTTGCCGCTCTTGCCCTGTTGGCAGGCGCCTCCGTCGCAACGCCCGCCTTCGCTGAAACCGTCGCTGCAACTGCCGCACCTGCCGCTAAGCCAAAGCTTGGCGATTGGGGTGTGGACCTGACCGGCATGGACACCGCCGTAAAGCCAGGGGATGACTTCTACGCCTTCGTCAACGGTGCATGGGCCAAGCGCACGGAAATTCCGGCAGACCGCTCCAGCTGGGGCGGCTTCGGCATCCTGCGCGATCTCTCGGACACACGTACCCGCGCCATCATTGATGACGTGTCGAAGCAGACCAATGCGGCGGGCAGCTCTGCCCAGAAGGTCGGAGACTTTTACGCGAGCTTCATGGACGAAGCTGCTGTTGAAGCGCGCGGTGCGGCACCTCTCACTCCGGAACTGGCGAAGATCGACGCGATCAAATCCCGCAAAGATCTCGCCAGCACCTTCGGGGACGCGATCCGCCTTGGCATCGGGTCCCCCGTTGAAATCGGCGTCGAGCAGGACCTGAAGGACAACACCAAATACGCGGCTTATGTCGGCCAGGGCGGCCTCGGCATGCCCGACCGCGATTATTATCTCGTCGATAATGACCGGTTTAAGGACATGCGCGTCAAATATAAGGCGCATATCGCGAACCTCTTCCGCCTGACCGGCGTGCCGGAAGCGGAGGCCAAAGCGAAGGCGGAGGCCGTCTATGCATTGGAAGCAAAGATTGCGCAGACGCATTGGACATCGGCGGAATCGCGTCAGATCGACAAGCTATACAACCCGATCGCCGTCAAGGATCTGGCCAAGGCCTATCCGGGCTTTGACTGGTCCCGCTACATCGCGGCGGCGCATCTTGGTGGCCAGCAGACGCTGATCATCACGCAGCAAAGTGCGATCAAGGGCGCGACCCAGCTCATCGCGAAGGAGCCGCTCTCGGTCTGGAAGGACTATCTCAAATTCCACATGATCGCCGATGCTGCGCCCTATCTGTCCAAGGCGTTCGTCGATGAGCGGTTCCAGTGGAGCAAAGCGCTGACCGGCACGCCGCAGCTGAAGGACCGCTGGAAGCGCGGCGTGGACCTCGTCAACGGCTCGCTCGGCGAAGCGGTGGGTGAAATCTATGTCGCCCGCTACTTCCCACCCGAAGCCAAGGCGAAGGCCGATGAGCTGGTGAAGAACCTTATCAAAGCGATGGACGTGCGCCTTGCCAATTTGGAATGGATGGCGCCGGAGACCAAGGTCAAGGCGCGCGAGAAGCTCGCCGCCTTCCGCCCGAAGATCGGCTATCCCGATAAGTGGCGGGACTATTCAGCGCTGAAGGTCGACCGCAGTGACCTGTGGGGCAATGTCGTGCGCGCGACCGAGTTTGAATATGACCGGCAGATTGGCAAGATCGGCAAGCCCGTTGACCGCGATGAATGGTTCATGACGCCGCAGACGGTCAACGCCTATGCCAATCCGCTGATGAACGAAATCGTGTTCCCCGCCGCAATCCTGCAGCCGCCCTTCTTTGACCCCAATGCGGACGACGCGGTCAACTATGGCGGCATCGGTGCGGTTATCGGCCATGAAATCAGCCATCATTTTGATGATCAGGGCAGCAAGTTCGACATGAAGGGCAACATGGTCGAATGGTGGACCAAGGAAGACATCAAGAAGTTCGAAGCGCTCACCAAGCGCGTTGTCGACCAGTACGCCCAATATGAGCCTCTGCCGGGCAAGAAGGTGAATGGCGATCTGACCTTGGGCGAGAACATGGCCGATCTGGCCGGCGCCACTATCGCCTATGACGCGTACAAGCTGTCGCTTGCCGGTAAGCCTGCAAAGGTGCTGAACGGATACAACGACGATCAGCGCTTCTTCCTCGGCTTCGGCCAGATCTGGCAGAACAAGCAGCGTGAGGCGGTGTTGTTGCAACAACTGACCACCGATCCACACACGCCGGGCCAGTTCCGCCCCTATGTCGTGCGCAATCTTGATGCTTGGTATGATGCTTTTGGCGTGAAGCCGGGTGAAAAGTTCTACCTGAAACCGGAAGATCGCGCGCGGGTTTGGTAAGGGGTTAGGACGCGCGGAGGCGCGGAGGGGTCTGGTGCACAGACTCCCCCTCCTCGTCATGCTGAACTTGGTTCAGCATCCATGCCTCGCATTTTGTGGGTTCGCGCAGAGGCGCAGAGAGCGCAGAGGTTATAGATCCTCCCCCGCCGGGGGAACGCAATCAGTCAGTTTGCCGGGGGCAAGCTGACGGATCAGTTGACCATGCGGAGCATGGTGGAGGGGGAGCGGGGCTAGGTGCGATGCTGACGAACGCTGCCTGCACCCGGCGCCCCCTCCGTCAGCCCTTCGGGCTACCACCGCCCCCGATGGGGGAGGAATCAGACCCTCTGCGCCCTTTGCGTCTCTGCGCGAACCTGACGGCCTGGATGCCAATGGGTCCTGAACCAAGTTCAGGATGACGAGGGGTGAATGGGGCAGGGAGCCTTCCACATCTCCCCTCCACGAAACATTTTTCGCTTTCCTACAGCCCCCCAAATGTGCCAGCATTCGCCCACGCCCGCGCTCAATCGCCGCCGCTGCACCCCCAAAATTACCTCTTTCCTACAAACCCCAGTTTTCAGGGCGACGACGCCCTCAACTTCCTCCACTTCCAAACGACCGAACGTCGGCGCGCGCGATGCGCTTGCTCCGCAGGCGGCAATGCCCTTAAGGATGGCTGGATAAAGTTATCCCCGGGGGAGCGTCATGGCGACAGAACAAGACCAGATTGTAATCGATGCAAAGCGGGACCGGCTGGTCATCACCGCCTCGTCGCTGGGCACCGTGTTCGAATGGTATGATTTCTTCGTTTATGGCATCTTGGGCGCGCTGATTGGGCGGCTGTTTTTCCCTTCGGACAATCCGACGGCGGCCACGCTCGCATCGCTGGCGGTCTTCGGCGCGGGCTTTGGCGTCCGTCCGCTCGGCGCCATCGTCTTTGGCTATCTGGGGGATAAGGTCGGGCGGAAATATACGTTCCTCATCACCATCTCGCTGATGGGCGGCGCGACGGCGGCGATTGGTTTCTTGCCCACCTATGAGTCGATTGGCATCTGGGCAGCCGCTTTCCTGCTGATCCTACGCTGTCTGCAGGGTCTGGCACTGGGCGGCGAATATGGGGGGGCTGCGATCTACGTTGCGGAACACGCGCCCAAGGGCAAGCGTGGGCAGTATACGAGCTGGATTCAGGCGTCCGTCGCAGGCGGGTTTCTGCTCGCCGTCATCGTTGTTCTGGCAACGCGGACGTCGATGAGCAACGAAGCGTTTGAAAGCTGGGGCTGGCGCGTGCCGTTCATCATTTCGCTCTTCCTGCTCGGTATTTCGCTCTACATCCGCATGATGCTGTCGGAGAGCCCGGTCTTCAAGGCGATGAAGGCGGCGGGCACAACATCGCACAATCCGTTTCTCGAAAGCTTCCAATATCCGGGCAATGTGAAGCGCATTTTGGTGGCGCTGTTTGGCGTCGCAGCGGGCCTGACGGTGATCTATTACACATCGCAATTCGGGACGCTTTACTTTCTCCCCGGCACAGCGCGTGTGCCGGAAACGGATGCGCTATCCTATATGGCGGTCGGCGCGCTGCTTGCGGCCCCGCTCTATGTGGCGGCGGGTTGGCTCTCGGATCATTACGGGCGCAAGCGTATCTTGTTGATCGGCTATGCGCTGACGATTGTCCTGACCTTCCCGCTGTTTCACATGATGGCGGATGCGGCCAACCCGGCACTTGCGCGGGCAACGCAATCCTCTCCGGTCACCCTCGTGTCGCCAGAATGTGAGTTCAGCGTGTTTGCCAGCAAGCAGACGACGGAATGCGGCAAAGCGCTCGCCTTCCTCTCAAAGCGGGGCATCAGCTACACCAAGGCTGCCGGAGAAAACGTGGCGCTGAAGGTGGGATCGTCTGAGGTCGCGGGCTTTGATGAAAAGGCTTATGTCGCAGCGCTCGAGTCCGCGGGTTATCCCGACAAGTCGGACCCGGACTCACGCCAGCCGTTCAAGATCATCCTTGCGGTCGCCGTCCTCGTGGCGCTGTCTGCGATGACCTATGGCCAGGTCGCAGCGATCCTTGTCGAGATGTTTCCGGCGCGTATCCGATACACCTCCATGTCGATCCCCTACCATATCGGGGCAGGGTATTTCGGCGGGTTCCTGCCCTTCATCTCGCAATATATCGTGGTGAAGACGGGCGGCACCTTCATGGGCCTTTGGTACACCGTCGGCGTTGTCGCGATGGCGTTTATCGTGTCGGCCATCTGGCTTCCGGAAACGTCGGGCAAGGAAGATTTGGACTGAGGCGGGCGGGTTGGCTATTGCGCCGGAGATGACGGCTCCCCTGCGATTGCGCCTTGATGGCGATGCCCTTGTGCACAACTGGCGCTGGCTGAAGGCGTCGGGCGGCGCGGCCGCCTGTGGTGCTGCGGTGAAGGCCAATGGCTATGGCCTTGGCGCGGTGGACGTCACGACACGTCTGCTCGATGCGGGGTGCCGCGATTTCTTCGTGGCGACTTGGGCAGAGGCGGCCGAGGTCGCGCCGCTGTTGACAGAGGACGCGAGCCTCTCCGTCTTTCATGGGGTGCGAGCAGCGGACATGGATGCGGCGCTTGCCTCCCGCGCGCGGCCGGTTCTCAATACGGGTGAACAGGTGGCCCGCTGGAAGCCGACAGGGCGCGCCTGTGATGTGATGATCGACACGGGCATGAACCGGTTGGGCCTCGCACCCGGCGTTGATCTGTCGGGGCTCAACATCCATACGCTGATGAGCCACCTCGCTTCTGCCGATCAGGATGTGGTCCAAAATGGGCGCCAGTTGGAGCTGTTCCGCGATGCCGCAGCGACGATTGCGGCGCAGCGCTACAGCCTCGCCAATTCGGCCGGCATTTGCCTTGGGGCGGATTATCATTTCGGTCTGACGCGGCCTGGCCTCGCGCTCTACGGTGGGACGCCCAGACAAGATGCAGCGGGCCAGATCCAGCCTGTCGTCGCGGTTGAGGCTGAAGTGCTCCAACGTCGCCGCATCGAGGCGGGGGAGAGTGTGGGCTATAACGCGACCTTCGTCGCAGATCAGTCGATGGAACTGGCCATTCTCAATATCGGATATGCCGATGGCTATCTGCGCGCCTTTTCGGGCAAGGGCACAGCAGGCGAGGGGCACTTCCCCATCATCGGCCGCGTGTCGATGGATCTGATCGCCATTGATGTCAGCAGCGCGCCTGCG
>CAJBSR010000361.1 GCA_903958285.1 uncultured Sphingomonadales bacterium | reverse complement strand
GTTGCCTGCGACCATGCAGATGACGCACAAGTCGCCCGTGTTTTTGAACAGATTGCGGATGAACAGGGTCGCCTCGACATCCTCGTCAACAATGCGGCGTACATGCACCCGCAGTTGATCGAGAAGAAACCCTTCTGGGAAAAGGAATTGGCCGCACAATACATCCTCGATGTCGGCTTGCGCTCTTCCTACGTGTCCAGCTGGCATGCAGCCCGGATGATGGTGCCGCAAGGTTCCGGCCTCATCGCGTTCACCTCCTCCTTCGGCGCATCCTGTTACATGCATGGCCCCGCTTATGGCGCACAGAAGGCCGGCATCGACAAGCTGGCGCATGATATGGAACATGATCTGCGTGGCACGGGCGTGGTCGCGGTGTCGATCTGGCTTGGTCCACAAATCACGGAGCGCGCGCTGATCGCCAAGGAAGTGAATCCGGAACAATATGAAGGCTTCATGTCGGTTGCCGAGAACCCGGAATTCACCGGCCATATTCTCGACGCGATCAGCAAGGCCCCGAACCGCGATGAACTGTCCGGTGAAACCCTGATCGGCGCTGAAATCGCCAAGTCACTGGGTATCACTGATCGTGGTCAGGATCGTCCGTCTTATCGGGACATGCTGGGCAGCCCGCGCACGAAGAATGCCGCCGCGGTTTATTGATCGCTATGGCCAAGCAGTTTCATCTCGCCGACCTGTTTGAAACCGTCGCCGCCACGGTGCCGGACCGCATTGCCATCCGCGCGGCCAGCGCCACGCTGACCTATGCCGAGCTGAATGACCGGGCGGAGCGCCTGGCCGCAGGTCTTGCTGCTAATGGCGTGACGCGCGGCGATACTGTCGGCCTCTATCTGATGAACGCGCCTGCATATCTTGAAGGCTTTATCGCAGCGGTGAAGCTGGGCGCGGTGCCGTATAACGTCAACTACCGCTACCGCGCGGATGAACTGCGCTACCTTTTTGCGAATGCGGAAAGTGCGGCAATCCTCCACGGCGCCGAGTTTTCAGACGTGGTGCGCGACGTGCGCGGCGATGTCCCGACGTTGAAGGTCAGCGTGGCCGTTGACGATGGATCAGGCGCCGATATCTCCGGCTCGCTGGCCTATGAGGACCTGCTGAAGACGGACCCCGCAGGTCCCTATGAGCGAGATGAGGAGGATATCCTTCTCACCTATACCGGCGGCACGACGGGCATGCCCAAAGGTGTCATGTGGCCGCACCGGGCCTTCTTGTTCGCGTGCGCCGGCGGTGCGGGTTATTTCAATCCGGCAGGCCCTGTCGTTGTGCCGGAAGACATCGCGGACCGCGCCGCCAATGGGTATCCGCTGAAGATGATGCCGTTGGCCCCGTTGATGCACGGGGCCGCCATTTGGGCCACATGGTCTGCGGTCCTCAATGGACTGACGATCATCCTTGATGAGAACAAGACCTTCAACCCCGAACATATCTTCGACATGGCAGAGCGTGAAGGCGCGAACCTGCTGCAATTCGTCGGAGATGCCATGGCGATCCCATTGCGGGATACTCTGAAGGCCAACCCCGGCCGCTGGAATTTGCAGTCCGTCGTCAATCTGGGGTCAGGCGGGGCTGTGTTTTCACAGCATGTGAAGGATGATCTGAAGGCGCTTGTTCCCTCAGCATCGATCACCGACGGCATGGGCACGTCGGAAACCGGCATATCCGGCATGGCGGAACCAAGTGCGGAAGGCGTGATGCGCCTGCCTGCGACCGACAGCCAGAAGGTCGTTCTCGATGACCGCTTTGCTGAGGTTGGCGAGACAGGCCTCATTGCGCGGACGGGCAATACGCCTGTCGGCTATTTCGGCGATCCGGTGAAGACAGCTGAAACCTTCAAGATGATCGACGGCAAACTCTGGGCAGTCAGCGGCGACAGCGGCCGTCTGGATACCGATGAGAAGATCACCATGTTCGGGCGGGGCTCGACCTGCATCAACACAGGTGGTGAGAAGGTTTTCCCTGAGGAAGTGGAAGAAGCCCTGCGCGCGCACCCTGCGATCTTGGACGCCGTGGTGGCCGGACAAAAGGACGACCGCTGGGGCGAACGTGTAATCGGCATTGTCTCCCTGCGCGCAGGACAGCACAAGCCAGATGATATTGCGTTGAAAGCCTTTCTGACTGAACGACTGGCCGGGTATAAGGTGCCCAAAGCCGTCATCTGGATCGATGCGGTCAAGCGCTCGCCTGCAGGCAAGCAGGATTATCGTTGGGCCAAGGAGGTTGCGGCAAAGGCATGAGCGTCATCGACCCCGTCTTTGCGAAAGTCACGGCCCCCGGCTCCCCCTTTGAGATTGGCGAGCGCGATGGCCTGCGCCAGTTTGTCGCCGCACCTGCTGATCTGAGCGCGCTGATCGATGCCGCGCGCCGCCATGGCGACAAGACCTTTATTGTAGAGGACGACAGGCGCCTGAGCTTTGAGCAGGTGTTCCAATGGCGGGATCAGTTGGTTCCAGTGCTTGGCATCCAACGCGGCGACCGCGTCGCCATCTGCATGCGCAACCGCACGGAATGGATCATCGCTTATATGGCGGCAGTGAAGGCCGGAGGCGTTCCGGCCCTGCTCAACTCGCGCGGATCGCCGTCTGAGCTGGTGGCAATGATCGAGGAAGTCACGCCCTCGCTGGTACTGGCCGACAGCGAACGAGCGGCGCTGATCCGTGATGGTGGGTATGCAGGGCGGATGCTTGATCTCACGAGCCCTTCAGCTCTCAATGGGGACATGGAGACTCCTAGGGGCAGCCATAGCGAGAATTTCAAGGCCAATCCGGACGATCCCGCCTCCATCTTGTTCACTTCCGGCACAACCGGACGCGTGAAGGGCGCTGTGCTCTCCCACCGCAACCTGACGACGGGCCTGCTGTCGATGCAGCTTTCGGGCGTCATGGTGCTGCACCATATGGCGGCGAAATACGGCATGGAGCCGGAAGCGCTGATGGCGGCGGCCCCGCCGCAGGCTGTGCTACTCGTCTATCCGCTGTTCCACATTTCCGGCCTCGGTTCGGCGTTTCTGTCTCCGCTGTTTTCGGGGACGAAAATTGTCATCATGCGCCGCTGGGATGCGCAGGAGGCCATTCGCCTGATCAAGGACGAAGGCATCACCATGTTCACCGGCGTCCCCACCATGTTGTGGGATGTGCTGCACAACGCGAAGGTCTCTGCGGCGGACCTCTCCGGCCTGCGCAATGTTGCCAGCGGCGGGCAGGCCCTGCCGGTCAACCTGTTGGAGGAGATCCGTGCCGTTTGCCCGCAGGCGGCGATGGGTACGGGTTATGGCATGACCGAATGTTCGGGCGCGATTGCGCAGGCGGTGGGCGATGACTTTACCCGCCAGCCCTCGTCTGCCGGACGCGTCCTCCCGCTTGTGGATGTCCGCATCGAGGCGCCGGATGGCAGCATCCTGCCGGAGGGTGAAACCGGCGAGATCGTTGTGCGCGGCGCGCAGATCATGCAGGGCTATTGGAACCGGCCGGAAGATACCGCCACCGTCCTTTCCGCCGATGGCTGGCTGAAGACCGGCGACGTCGGCTATGTGGACGAGGAAGGCTATGTCTTCATCGTGGACCGCAAAAAGGATATGGTCATTTCCGGCGGCGAGAACATCTATTGCGCTGAAGTGGAGCGCGCGATGGGCGAAATTGCGGGCATCACAGAATGCGCGGCGTTTGGCATCGCGGACGAGCGGCTGGGCGAACTGCTGGTCGCGGTGGTCGTCGCGAACGGTTTGACCGAAGAGACAATCTGCAACGACGTCGGCGAAAAGCTTGCCCGCTACAAGGCACCGGGCCGCGTTGCCTTTTCACCTGATCCCCTGCCCCGCAATGCGGTGGGCAAGGTCGATAAGATTAAGCTCAAGGCCCTGTGGCCCACCCTGATCGGAGACTGACACTATGGCCTATCCAACCGACATCAAGATCATCGACTGCATGCTCGGCATTCCGGAAGCTGAGGACCGGTCGGACTGGTTCACGAGTTTCCGCCCGCTGATCAAGGATGCGCAGACGCTCGAGCAGTTTTCGATGCCCGCGCAGTACATGTTCAAGGATGTGCCGCAGACCGGCCATGCCGATGACTATGTGAAATGGACCGTCGAGCAGATGGACCGGTTCAACATCGACAAAGCGCTGATCGGCTGGAACGACAATGACACGTCGCGCCGCGCCAAGGAAATGTATGGTGACCGCTTCTTCTTCGACGTGCCGTGCGACCCCAACAAAGGCGTGGACGAAGTCCGCCGCATCAAAAAGCTGCACAGCGAAGTTGGCATTTCCGCCATCAGCGTCTTCCCCTCGGGCACGCTGCCTCAGGTGGCGATCAACCATAAGTATATGTTCCCGCTCTACACCTGTGCGGCGGAACTCGGCATTCCCATCCTGCTGAACGTCGGCATCCCCGGCCCGCGCATCCCGATGGAGACGCAGAAGGTGGAGCATCTCGACGAGGTCTGCTGGTTCTTCCCGGACCTGAAGATCGTGATGCGCCATGGGGCGGAGCCATGGGAAGCACTTGCGGTCAAGCTGATGCTGAAATGGCCGAACCTCTATTATTCGACGAGCGCCTTTGCCCCCAAGCATTACCCCAAGGCGATCATCGATTATGCGAACACCCGTGGGGCCGACAAGATTATCTATGCCGGTTACTTCCCCATGGGATTGAGCCTTGATCGCATCTTCAGCGACATGCAGAATGTGCCCTTCAAGGAGGAAGTCTGGCCGAAGTTCCTGCGCGAAAACGCAGTCAAAGTTTTCGGTCTGTGATGTGAGGGGAGCCGGGAAGTCTGCTCCCATTTCAACAGTGTCGGACGGTGAGACAACCCCGCTGTCCGGTTCGCCTTCCACGCGAAGGCCCATGAAGGAGACACATCATGTCTGATGCAGAAAATAGCGCCGCAAGCGATGCCCGCACCGCGCCCGTCGCTGTCTGGCAGATCCTTGATAAACTGCGCGGTCAGGACCTGATCGACTGGCGTCTGGCCGAAACAAAGGGGCGCGCCTCCATCGCAGAACGCAATCTAGATATCGGCTTTCCGTTTGGCTGGTACCCGGTTCTCCTGTCAAAGGACCTCGCCGTCGGCGAAGTGAAGCCGCTGCGCTACTTCTCCACCGACCTAGCCATCTGGCGCGGCGAGGACGGGCAGGTCCGCATGGTCGATGCCTATTGCAAGCATCTGGGCGCGCATATGGGCCATGGCGGCAAGGTGCACGGCAATCTTCTGGAATGCCCGTTCCACGCCTGGCGCTATGACGGCGAAGAAGGCGTGGTGAAGGAAATCCCCTATGCCAAGGCAATCCCGCCGCAGGTGAAGCGCAAATGCACACGGACCTGGCATGTGGTGGAAGCCAATCGCTGGGTTTGGTTGTGGTATCACCCGAACGACGTGGCTCCATTGTTCGAAGTCGAGCATCTACCGGAAGCGACCGACCCCGACTGGACGGACTATGACGTCCATGAATGGAACGTCTGGGGCTCGATCCAGAACATGGCCGAAAACGGCGTCGACGTGGCGCACTTCAAATATATCCACGGCACCGCGAATGTTCCGCTCGGCGATCTGCGTTGGGGTGACTGGGGCCGCGGCGCCGATGTGAAGGCGAAGATGGGCACCCCCTGGGGCGAAGTCGATGGCTGCATCAGCTATGACACGATGGGCCCGGGCCAGAGCTGGACGCGCTTCACCGGCATTTCCGAAACGCTGCTTGTCGCGTGCATCATTCCGGTGGAGCTGGACCACGTCCATGCCCGCTTCTGCTTCACCCAGCCCAAGGCGCAGGCCGAAGGCGAGCGTGCGGGTGTGGCGAAGGCCATCATCCGCGATATCTGCAAGCAGT
>CAJBSR010000360.1 GCA_903958285.1 uncultured Sphingomonadales bacterium | reverse complement strand
CTTCAAGGTCCGGAAATGTTTGGCGTGCCAGCGCTTCAACATCGGGATCCATTGGCGGCGGCGTCATGTTCGCGTGCTTTTCCAACTGGTCAGCGACTGTGTTTAGAAATGCGATGCGTGCCGCTTTTTTGTTGTTGGCGTCGATGATGGTCCATGGTGCCCAGCGGGTATCGCAGCGCTCGAACATATCCTGATAGGCCTCAAGATAAGCCTCGCGTTTGCTGCGGTTCCGATAGTCCTCTTTGCCGGTTTTCCAACGCTTCCACGGATCGGCGAGCCGTTTGATGAAGCGCTTGTCCTGCTCTTCCTGTGTGACATGCATGAAGACCTTGATGAGGACGACACCGTTGTCGCGCTGCTGCGCCTCAAATTCATTGATCTCATCATAGGCACGTTGCCACTGCGCATCTGTGCAAAAGCCCTCGATGCGTTCAACGAGGACACGGCCATACCAAGTCCGGTCAAAGATGTTGATGTCGCCCTTGCCGGGCAAACGCTTCCAGAAGCGCCAAAGGAAATGACGGACACGTTCCTCTTCTGTCGGTGCCCCAATAGACCAGACTTCAAACCAGCGCGGGTCCCAGACGGCTGTCAGCCGACTTATGGCGCCGCCTTTGCCCGATGCATCCCAGCCTTCAACCGCGATAATCGCGCTGTTGCCATAGCTGATATAGGAGGCTTGGATCTTTGACAGGCGCTGCTGAAGCGCAGCAAGATCGGCGTCATAATCACCGTCATAGCCGTGGCCGTGCTCGAAGTCTGAGAGGTCTGCACCCATGGCGGAAAACCTAGAAACAGATTTCCTGCGACGACAAGCACCAATATGGTTGCGTTTTGAACCGCCCGATTTTGGGACATTTTTTCGATGGGCCATGAGACACCTTTCAGACCGCCCCTCAAGCCGAAGGATGGTCGATCAGGCCCATGATTCAAAGTGGAATTTCAGGCCGTGACCGACGCGCGGACACGGCTGAAGCAACTTCAACCCTTGGTTTGTTCCACAATCCGAATGTTGAGTTCGCGCAATTGCTTGGCAGTCACCGGCCCAGGGGCGCCCATCATCAGGTCTTCGGCCTTCTGATTCATTGGGAAAACGATGACTTCGCGGATATTCGGCTCATCGGCCAGCAACATGACAATGCGGTCGATGCCCGGTGCGGATCCACCATGCGGCGGCGCACCGAACTTGAATGCATTGATCATGCCGGCAAAATTGGTGTCGACGTCTTCCTGCGAATAACCGGCGATCTCAAAGGCCTTGTACATGATTTCCGGCAAATGGTTTCGGATCGCGCCGGACGATAGCTCCACGCCGTTGCAAACGATGTCATACTGGTAGGCAAGGATATCCAAAGGATCCATGGTTTCCAGTGCATGCAACTCGCCCTGAGGCATCGAGAACGGATTGTGCGAGAAATCGACCTTCTTCGCGTCCTCGTCATATTCAAACATCGGGAAGTCGACGATCCAGCAGAACTCAAACTTGTTCCCATCAATGAGGTTGAGCTGCTCGCCCACACGCGTGCGTGCGGCGCCAGCCAGCTTCGCCGCCTGTGCTTCATTGCCCGCTGCAAAGAACAAGCCGTCATCGGGGCCAAGGCCCAACGCCGCGTAAATGGCCGCCATGCCTTCTTCGCCATGGTTCTTGGCGATAGGACCGCCAAACTCACCGCCCTTACGGGTAACATAGCCAAGACCGGCATGGCCTTCGCTGCGCGCCCATTCGTTCATATCGTCAAAGAACTTGCGGCTCTTATCCGCGGTGCCCGGTGCCGGGATCGCTCGAACAACGCCGCCACCGCCGACGATGCGTTCAAACAGACCAAAGCCTGATGTGGTGAAGTGCGCCGACACATCAGTGATGACGATGGGATTGCGCAGGTCCGGCTTGTCCGAGCCGTATTTCAGCATGGATTCGCGATACGGGATGCGCGGGAAAGGTGCGGCGCTGACCTGACGGCCATTTGCGAATTCTTCGAACAGGCCGTGCAGTACCGGTTCAATTGCATTGAACACGTCATCCTGCGTGACAAAGCTCATTTCAAAATCGAGCTGATAAAACTCGCCCGGTGAACGGTCGGCGCGCGCGTCTTCATCGCGGAAGCAAGGTGCGATCTGGAAGTAACGGTCAAAGCCCGCCACCATCAGCAACTGCTTGAACATCTGCGGTGCTTGCGGGAGGGCATAGAACTTGCCCGGATGCACGCGGCTGGGGACCAGATAGTCCCGGGCGCCTTCGGGCGATGATGCCGTCAGGATGGGTGTCTGGAACTCGGTAAAGCCCTGATCGATCATGCGGCGACGCACACTCGAAATCACATTGGACCGCAGCACAATGTTGTTGTGCAGCCGCTCACGACGCAAATCGAGGAAGCGATAGCGCAGACGGATGTCTTCCGGATATTCCGCATCACCGAATACGGGCATCGGAAGCTCCTGCGCGGCGGACTGCAGCGTCACTTCGCGCGCGCGGATTTCAATTTCACCGGTCGGCAGATTTGCATTTACGGTTTCAGCGGCACGCGCCACGACTTCACCGGTCACCGTGACCACAGACTCGGCGCGGGCCTTTTCAAGAACTTTGAACGCTTCGGAGTCGACGTCGGTCACGATCTGGGTCAGACCATAGT
>CAJBSR010000359.1 GCA_903958285.1 uncultured Sphingomonadales bacterium | reverse complement strand
CGATTATCGAAGCCATGCGCGTCTTGAGGTCGGCTGCATGAAGCGATCGACCCTCCTGCTTGTCGCTCTCCTCGCGCTCGCCGTCCTCACCTCTTTGGCGGCAGGCAAGGTCTGGATTGGACCGACAGATTGGTTCGCCGATAATGCCAATGGCTGGATCATGGCCGAACTGCGCCTGCCCCGCGCGATCCTTGGTGCTTGTGTCGGCGCGGTGCTCGGCCTGTCTGGGGCTGTCCTGCAAGGCTATCTCCGCAATCCGCTCGCCGACCCGACCGTTGTCGGCGTATCGTCCAGCGCGGCGCTTGGGGGCGTGATCGCCATCCTGCTGGGCGTGAGTGGTTTTGCCATGTTCGGCTTTGCAATGGCAGGGGCGGCGATCAGCGTCGCGTTGCTCGTCGCGCTGGCTGGACGAAGCGGCGGGCCCTTAGGCTTCATTCTCGCGGGCATGGTGCTGGCAACGCTCTCCGGCTCTCTCACAGCCCTTCTCATCAGCATGGCGCCCAACCCCTTTGCCACGAGCGAGATCGTCGCCTGGCTGATGGGTGCGCTGACCGACCGGACGATGGATGATGTCATGCGTGCGCTGCCGTTCATGGCTTTGGGGAGCCTGATCTTGCTTTTGACCGGCCGGTCGCTCGACGCGCTGACGTTGGGCGAGGATGCCGCCCGTTCCATGGGTGTCGATCCGGACCGTCTGCGCTGGATCATCGCGCTCGGCACCGGGCTCGCCGTCGGCGCCTCAGTGGCGGTGACGGGCGTGGTCGGCTTTGTCGGGCTGATCGTGCCGCACTTCATGCGCCGGATTGTGGGGGAGCGGCCTTCCGCAACCCTCATCCCCTCGGCCATTGGCGGTGCAATCCTCACATTGGCGGCGGACAGCGCCGTGCGGCTCACTCCCGGCACTGGCGAAGTCAGGCTCGGCATCGCCATGGCCGCCATCGGCGCGCCGTTCTTCTTCCTGCTGCTCGCCCGTATGCGGGGCGACCCGTCATGATCCGGACAGAAAACCTCTCGGTTGACCTTGGCCGTCGGCGCGCGCTTGACGATGTGTCGCTGGATCTCGCGCGTGGTCGGGTAACAGCCATCCTCGGCGCAAATGGCGCGGGCAAGACCAGCCTGTTGCGCGCCATCGCCGGACTGGTCCCGCCTTCCGCCGGGAGCATCTCGATTGATGGCACATCTGTCACCGCCCTCTCCTTGCCGGAGCGCGCACGTCGGCTGGGATATCTGCCGCAGAACGGTCAGCCCGCTTGGGCCTTGACGGTGCGCGAGCTGGTCGCTCTTGGTCGCCTCCCGCATCGCTCCCCCTTTGCGGCACTCTCGCCGGGCGATGAGGTCGCAATCGATGCGGCCATGGCACAAACGGATGTTGCGGGCCTTGCCAACCGCACGGTCGACACGCTCTCGGGCGGAGAGAAAGCCCGCGCCAAATTTGCCCGCGTGCTGGCGGCAGAGACCGATTGGATATTGGCCGATGAACCCCTCGCCAATCTGGACCCGCCGCACCAGCAGGATGTGCTGCGCCTGATGCGGGCGGCAGCGGATGCCGGGAAGGGCGTTTTAGTCGTCCTCCACCAATTGGATGCAGCGGCGCGTGTGGCCGATGATCTCCTCATCTTGAAAGACGGCCGCACCATAGCATTTGGGCCGAGCGCAGAGGTGTTGACCCCCGCAACGCTGGAAGCCGCCTTCAACATGCCGATGGATGTGATCGACCTTCAGGGCCGGACCGCCATCCTGCCGCGTTAGGGCCACGCCCATCTTGCCCCCAAAGGCCCCGCCCCTTAGGAGGCGGACCATGACTGACGCCGCGCCCCTGAAGCTGTTCAACAGCCTGACCCGCCAGCTGGAAGAGTTCCAGCCCGTCCACCCCGGCGAAGCGCGCGTCTACACCTGTGGCCCGACCGTCTATAACTTCCAGCATATCGGCAACATGCGCGCTTATGTGTTTGCGGACACGCTAGGCCGCGCCTTGTCCTTCAAGGGCTATGCGCTGAAGCATGTCATCAACATCACCGATGTCGGCCATCTGACGAGCGATGCCGATGCGGGCGATGACAAGATGGAAAAGGCCGCCAGCGCTGCTGGTAAAAGCGCTTGGGACATCGCGAAGTTTTACACCGATGCCTATTGGGCCGACATTGAACGCCTGAACATCCGCCAACCGTTCCAATGGTCCATCGCGACCGACTATGTCCCGCGCATGATCGAGTTTGCGACGTCGATTGCTGACGCGCACTGCTATGAACTGGACAGCGGCCTCTATTTCGACACGTCCACAGTGGCCGATTATGGTCGTCTCGCCCGCGCCGCAACTGAAGACGGCGAAGGGCGGATCGAACAGGTCGACGGCAAGCGGCATCAGGCGGACTTCGCCATCTGGCGCAAGACGCCCGACGGTGAGACGCGCCAGATGGAGTGGGACAGCCCTTGGGGCAAAGGCGCACCGGGCTGGCACCTTGAATGCTCTGTGATGTCAGAAGCGCTGCTTGGCATGCCGTTCGATATTCACACCGGTGGCATCGACCACCGCGAGATCCATCACCCCAACGAGATCGCGCAAAATCAGGCGTATTGCTCCTCAGACCATTCAGGTGCGCGGATCTGGATGCACAACAACTTCCTGATCGACCGTGGCGGGAAGATGAGCAAGTCGACAGGCGAATTCCTTCGGCTGCAGGTCCTAGTCGAGCGCGGCTTCCACCCGCTCGCCTATCGCCTCATGTGCCTGCAGGCGCATTACCGGAGTGAGTTGGAGTTCAGCTGGGACAATCTGGCAGCGGCACTGACGCGGTTGAAACGGATGGTGATGGGGGTCACAACCCTTCGCGCAAATGCCGACGTTGCTTCCAATGTCGATCATCCCAAGCTTGTCGAACTGCTCGCACGGTTTGATGAGGCTATCTCGGAAGACCTCAACACCGCCGTCGCCCTCACCTGCCTTGATGAGGCGATTGCGATGAAGAAGGTCGATGCGGGTCAGAAACTAGCCACCATCGCTCGCATGGATGATGTGCTCGGGTTCGGATTGACGACGTTGGAGCGCGCAGATCTTCGCGTCCAGCCGAAGTCCGCTGTAACAAGCGAAGCCGACATCGAAGCCGCCCTCGCCCGCCGCAAGGAAGCGCGCGTCAACAAGGACTTTGCAGCCTCTGATGCGATCCGGGATGAACTCATCGCCAAGGGCGTTGAGGTTATGGACGGAGATCCACTCGGGTGGGATTGGCGGCTGACGATATGATGTTGAAGATGGCCTGGCTCTTCCTAGCCGCGATCCATGCCTTACCCGCACTGGCCTTTTTTCGCCCCGCTATGATTGGTCGACTTTATCAGGTCAGCAACGACAATCCCTTATTTCTTCTGCTCCAGCACAGGGCAGCCTTGTTCTTCATGGTTTTCTTAATGTGTACCTGGGCGGCGTTTGACCCTCACAGTCAGCGGTTGGCCAGTGCAGGCGTGGGCATCAGCATGCTGTCGTTCCTGTTCCTCTTCTGGAAAGCAGGTTCACCTCCTGCTTTGAAAACCATTGCGGTGGCCGATCTTTTTGGCATCCCCGTTCTTGCATTCGTTGCATGGCAAGCCTTCGCTGGATGACCAGAACATATTTGGCACAACCATCAGATCGACGCCTTGCGGATTCCGGCAGTTGACGTGCTCTGCAATGCAGTCGAGACAGCGGACACAATCATGATAATCATCGAAAAGCGGCTTGCGCGCTTTGGGAAGGCCCCTCCGTCATCGCTGCGCGATGCCACCTCCCCACCGCAAGTCGATGGGGAGAAGTATTCCAAATGACCACAGTCGTCCTGACATCATTGCTGAAGCCCATGATCACGCCGCTTTTGCCCGATTGGGTGGATGCGCGCTTTTATGCCTCGGTGGAGGAGATGCACGCGCTCGCGCCCGAAGCGGAGATCGGTTGGTTCGATATGGATTATACCCCGCCGATGGTCGAAGCGATCAAGCGGGCGGAGAAGCTCAAATGGCTGAACTCCATCTATGCCGGGCTCGACCATCTTCCGCTGGACCTACTCAAAGAACGCAAGGTGCAGGTCACCAACGGCGTCGGCATCAACGCCATCACCATCGCGGAATATGTCGTGATGGGCATGCTCACCATGGCGAAGGGCTATCGGCAGGTGGTGCGCGCGCAGGACCGGCATGAATGGCTGCTCGACAGCCCCGGCAAGGTTGAGCTGTACGGTTCAAAGGCGCTGCTGCTTGGCTATGGCGCCATCGGCAAGCTGGTCGAGGAACGGTTGAAGGCCTTCAATGTCGACGTGACTGTGGTCCGCCGAACGCCGGGGCCAAATACGCTGGGGCCGGAGGACTGGCGCGCGCGTCTGGGCGAGTTTGATTGGATCCTTCTTGCGGTGCCCGCCACGCCGGAGACGGATGGGATGATCGGTGCCGACGAACTGGCCGCCATGAAACCAAGCGTGCGCATCGTGAATGTCGCGCGGGGCACCGTGATCGATCAGCAGGCGCTGACGACCGCGCTCAATGAAAAGAAGATCGCCGAAGCCTTCCTCGATGTCACCGAGCCGGAGCCGCTGCCCGCGGACGATCCTCTCTGGACGCTCGATAACGCACATGTCACCATGCATCTGTCCGGCCGTGCGCAGGACAAGATGTTTGCGCGGTCGGTGGAACGGTTCCTCCAGAACCTCCACCGCTATCACGCGGGCCAGCCGCTTCAGCCGCTGGTTGATCTCAACTTGGGGTATTGAGAATGACACCTGCCGAAATGTCGAAAAAATGGCACGCCGTTGCCCTGTCGAGCGACGAAGCCGCGCTGGGTGCTCTGCTGCATGAGGACGCCGTGTTTGAAAGCCCGGTTGTCCACACGCCGCAGCGGGGCAAGCCGATCACCCTCAAATATCTCGCCAGCGCGGGCATGGTGTTTGGCGATACCGGCTTTCACTATGTCGGCGAATGGGAAGGCAAGAACAGCCTGATCCTTGAGTTCAATGCACAGATTGATGGCATCAAGGTCGATGGCATCGATATGATTACGTGGGATGATGATGGCCTCATCACCAATTTCAAGGTCATGGTCCGCCCGCTCAAGGCTGTGAACATGCTCCATCAGAAGATGGGTGAGATGCTCCAAAAGGCTCAGGCGGCCTAAGCCAGCAATGCCCGACACCCCCCTTCCCGCTGCGGCCATAGATCTGCTTGATCTGCTGGAGACGCCTGCCCTGCTTTTGCGAAACGGGCGTATCGTCCACGCGAACGGACCTGCAATCGGGCTCTTTGGCGGCCAT
>CAJBSR010000358.1 GCA_903958285.1 uncultured Sphingomonadales bacterium | reverse complement strand
TGCTGCCGTCAGGGCAATGGCCTGACGGGGGCGGGGCAAAGGCATGCTCCATGATCCGACACGCAACGCCGGGACGCCTGCTGGCCGCAAGATGAAAGGCACAAATCCGATGCACACAAACAACGCGCCCAGAATGTGCCGCCAGACGGGCGAATCCCCGATGAGAGGGAAGTTGAGGCCACTGCCCAACAACAGTCCCAGACCGGCCATCAACAGGACGGAACTCCAGAAGGTGATGCTGGCAATGGCGATCACCGAGCCAACGTCGCCGGGCTCGAGGCCTTCTTGTCGGTAAACGCGATACCGGGCTGACCCACCGGTCAGGATTGCCAGGCCAAGGCTATGGCTCAGCGTATAGCTGGTAAAAGATGCGATGGCGGCTTTTCGCCAAGGCAGGCGTTTTCCGATCACGCGCAATGCGTTGAAATCATAGAATGTGAGCGCAAGATAGCTTGTGGCAGTGAGGGCTATGCAGGCGAGAAGGCTCGAGCTGGGTATCGACCTGATGGCCGTTTGCAGGTCGCGGTAAGTGATTTCCGCCAGCATGTGACGCAAGGCGAAAAAGCCAAGAGTCGCCAGCAGTAAAACCGCTAAAACCTCGATCCAGCGGAGATGGTTTCGCGCAGCGAGCAAGACGTTCCTCATGCCTCAGACCCTGTCCCATGTTTGGTGTTTGCAGAAGAACCCACCGATCAGGCAGCCGGAGATGTCGAGTTGGGCGGGGGGTTGAAGCACAATTTTCGAGGAATAGGACGAACCCCTATCGGGCACGAAGACTGTGCCCGCCCAACGCCCCGGACCGTCTGGACGATAATTGCTCAGCAGTTCTGTGCCGACAAGCGGCTTGTCATAGTGTGCGTCGCGGGCATCCGCGATGGCATCGGGCGCGGCCCAGACAATCTTGCCACAGAGTTCAGACGCGCAGGGATAGATATGCACGATAATTGTCTTGTGCGGGTTTCTCCACATGCCGAAGGGCGCTGCCGCCTGGGGTGGCGTCAATTCCGGCGGGGCGGCCCCAATCAGCAGAACTGCTGCAACCGCAAGCATGTTGAGACCGAAAAGCCGCATGATTCTGCTCCCTTGTTGGGCGGATACATGCGCTCCTTTCAGCAACCAATTACTGGGCGGAAAGTGAACTTCGCGTCATGAAACCATTCGGGCAGCTCTTACATTGTCATGCCGGCCGTAAAGGCATCCGCGATCAGGTCACCGCGGCCATTATAATGGTGCCCCCCCGGAAGCACGACTTGCCGCGCCAAGCCGGAAGGGATCGATGGGCAGGCGTTGTCATCTTCGTCCGATCCCCGGATGCAGACCATGCTCATGGGCTTGAGCGCCTTAATGGCCGGTATCGTCGGAAGGCTCTGCGGCCCGCTATAGTCCAGCCAGTTGGAGAGATGGAACTGCATGTCGGCGTTGGATGAAAGCCCAAGCAGGCCGAGGCGAACCACTTGCTTGCGTTCTGCCGGCGGAAGATGGGCCACCGCAAAGGGTGCCGCGTCTGCACCAAAGGAATAACCGAGAACCATAACATTTGGACGGCCCAGCTTGTTGGACCAATGCGCAATCAGCTGTCCAAGATCCTGGCCAATTCCTTGCGGACTGCGTGCCGTCCAAAAATAGCGTAGGCTATCAATGCCGACGACAGGAATGCCGCGGGCCGCAAGTGTGCTGGCCACATTGGCGTCAAGGTCTGCCCAACCGCCATCGCCTGAATACATCACCGCCATGGTCGAGCTCTTGGGGGCGCTCGCATCGGCCACAAGCGTCACAGGGAGGCCTGGATCTGCCGCGACTGTGGTGGCCGGGCCACTGTCCATAAGCGCCACAAATATCTGCTGGAATTGGGGCATCCAATTGGCTTCCACGCCAAAGCCGTGGCCAACCTTGGGCAGCTCAAACAAGCGCGCATTGGCATACTTCGCGACAAAGTTTCGCGCGACAACCGCATCAACCACCTGATCCTGCATCCCCTGCAGGACAAACCAAGGTGACGAGATGGTCTTTGCGTCAAACCACCATCCGTGTTCCGGCTTGCTGATCCGTGTGGCTGTAAATCCGGGCGCTGCGCACCAGGGCTTCTGACCCGCCTGATCCGGACCAAACCCCATTGAAACGACGCCGCGCCAAATGTTCGCCGGAGATTGGGCGAGGGTCGCGAAGGCAACTGTGGCCCCGGAGGAGTATCCGCCCAGAATGGGATGGACGTAGGAGCGCATACCGGCCCGATGCTGAATGTCCTGAGCCAGCGCGCGCAGAGCGAAGTTTGGATTGATGCACTTTGAAGAGTCGCCCTCAAGTGACTTCAGAAAGGCCGGCGTTGAAACTCCCGCGACCACTGCGCCCTGTCCGGCAATCCGACGGGCCATGTTCATGACCCCGGGGTTCCAGCCACCGTCGCCTGAAAGGAAAATGACGGCGCCCTTTGGCGGGCCCTTTGGCTGGTAAAGAGTGACCTTTCCGACAGAGGGGAAAGCGTAAGTCGAGACTGTTCCCACGCCCTTATCTGCGGGAACCGTCTTCGGCAGTTGTGGCAAACTCGCGTCAACCTGGGACGATTCCGTCGAAGCGATATCTGTGAGCGCCCCGTTTTCGAAAACGGCGACTGATGCGAGGGCCGCAGCTGCGGTCGCAAGAAGGATGGTGCCCTTCATAGTGTGTCTCCATTAATGCGGGGCGGCACCGTTCAGCGAACGCTGGTCGGCTCTGCGCAAGGGTCTCAGCGGCTCTCGGGGCCGGCTCGGCCGGCCCCGTTACCTCCGCTAGCGTCAGGAAGAAGGCTTGGCTTTCGCGGACGACTTCTTGCTGGTGGCATTGGTCTGGTGATGCTTACCGGCTTTCGCCTTCTGCGTCGCCTTGTGACCAGTGCTCTTTGCCTTATGGACGACCTTCCCGGCCTGCGTGCATTCGTCCGTACGGGTGGACGAGCAGGGAGGGTAGTTGTTGCCACTCGCCGGAGCCGTTTGAGCATTGGCGAGGGTTGGTGAAACAAAGGCTGCTGCTGCAAAGACAGTGACGAGGAACTTATTCATTTTTCCGTCCTTTCAATGTCCTGCCCCGAGATCAGGATTGCGACCGCGTATTGGCAAAGTCACGTGAATTCATCGTAATCTTGGGGCCATCTTCTGAAGGCACTTAAGTTTCTGAAAGAGATGGAAAAAATAGAGAAACCCGAAGGCCGCCTTGGGGGCCGTCAGACAGCGTCACTGTCCCTTCGTGCATCCTGACAACACTGTCGACCAAGGCGAGTCCCAGCCCGGCACCCGGCTCGGTGCGGGCCTTGCCGAGGCGAGCGAAACGCCGCATCGCCTCTGCGCGGAATTCGGGGAGGATGCCGGGCCCATCATCCGTCACTTCGATCACGACCCCGGTTTCAATGTGTCGGGCTGCGATTTCGATGAAGCGCCCCTGGTTGGCATATTTGAAGGCGTTGTCGATCAGGTTGCCGATGGCCTGTTGCACCAGATCTCTATGCCCGAGCAGCTTGAGCGCTTGAGGGCACTCGAGGCGGAGGTCGATCCCCTTCTCCTCAAGGGCCAATTGGTAGAGGTCGGCAATGTCTTCCAACAGCTCGGCCAAATCGAAATGGGCGAAATCGCGCTTGTCGACGCCGCCTTCGGCGCGACTAATCTGCAAGGCTGTATCAAGGGTGCGTTGGAGGATGCCGGCCTCCTGCTGGGCGGCGGCCAATGCCGTCACCGCCTCCGGGTCTTCTGTCCGCGTCAGGCCGCGCTCCAGCTTCAGGCTCAGTCGGGAAAGGGGCGACCGCAAATCATGGGCCAGCATATCGGTGACGCCCCGCAACTCACCCACCAGCCGCTCGATGTTGTCGAGCATACCATTGATCGAATTGGCAAGGTGGTCGAACGCATCATTGGTCGGGCGCCGATCGATGCGCCGCGAGAGGTCACCGCGCGACACCGCATCTGCTGCCCAAGCGAATTGCTCAATCCGCCGATCGAGGAAGCGGGAAAACAGAAACGCGCTGGCGACGGAGAGCAAGGCCGTCAGAAGAAAAACCCAGGAGAACGCAGTTTTTACGGCAACTGAGATGGAGCGGTGCGTTGAGAGCACGGAGCCGTGCAAAATGATAACACCGCCGCTGATGCGCCTTGTCGACAACCCCACTTCATCGGCGGTGGCCGAACCCTTCAGGCGGATGGTCATGACCTGCCAGCGCATATTCGGTCCGAGCGTGTCCGGCCAAACGTCCAAATTTCCCGCCAGAATTCGGCCATCCGCCTGACGGAGCGCGATCACCTTCGCATGGTGTTCGGGCTGCGCCTGTGCCGCGATTTCAGCCAACACCGCATCAAGCCCATTGCGCGTGGCAATCAAGCTCATCGCCTCCAACGCTTCCCGGTTCTCCTCCATCGCATTGCTGATGACGGCCCGGTCCGCCTGCCACTGCACAAAGAGCAAGGCGCCGGCGACCAGCAAAGCCTGGACAAGGGCGAAGGTGCCGGCGAT
>CAJBSR010000357.1 GCA_903958285.1 uncultured Sphingomonadales bacterium | reverse complement strand
CATCGCGTTATCTCCTATGATCGGCGCGGCTTTGGCCGGTCGGACCAAACATGGGGTGGATATGACTATGACAGCCTGACTGACGATCTTGCTGATGTCATGAAGGCCACCGGAGTCAGCGAGAATATAACTCTTGTTGGCTTTTCCATGGGCGGCGGCGAAGTCGCACGTTATATGTCGCGCTACCATGGCGCCGGAGTGGTGCGTGCTGTGTTGATATCATCAATCGTACCCTTCTTGTTGTTGACCGACGACAATCCTGACGGTGTTCCGCAGGAAAACTTCGAGCAAATGACCCAGGATATGATGTCCGACAGGCCAGCATTCATGCGCCAGTTTCTCCATGACTTTTTTGGCATTGGCTGGCTGAGCAAGCCCCTGAGCAGCGCCACATTGGACTGGGCGTGGAACATGACGATGCAGGCAGGACTTCGACCAACGTTAAAGGCTGCAGAAGCGTTTTCATCGACTGACTTCCGCGCGGACTTGCCGGCTTTCAAAGTACCGACGCTCATCATTCACGGAACGAGCGACACTACTGTGCCGATAGACCCGACAGCGCGGATGGCAGCAGCCATGATTAGCGATGTGCGACTGGTCGAATATACCGGGGCCCCACATGGTCTGTTCGAGACCGATCGCGACCGATTGATCTCGGACCTTATGGCGTTCCTCAACGGCGAAGAACCAAGATCGCAGGATGAGGAGACCTTTGTCATCAATCCAGCGTTACCGATGGGGGGATATTGACGGCAATATCTCCGGCATCAAGGCAACGGAACGCATAGCTTCGGCGCGGCTGGCGTATCTACTCTGGTAATGCATATTGCTTTGCGGTTATGGAAAGCCATGACTGCGGGGGCTGCACAAATCATATCGGACGCAAGAGCGGCGCTTGGCCGCCGCGACGCCGCTTCTGCGATGCGCTTGCTGTCGGAATTGCCGGACGCGCAGATGCCATGGCTCATGATGGCGCAAGCCTGTAGCCTAGCCGGAGATGCCAAGGCGGAGGAAGCTGCGTTGCAGCGTCAGTTGGAAATTGACCCGCGACATTTGCCAGCCTTAATTTTGTCGGGCGAGTTAAAGGCACGCTTGGGCGATGACCGGGCAGCAAATTCGTTCTTTCAAGCAGCGCTCAACCAAGCCGCGACGATACCAGACGTGCCAGCATCCCTGCACCCCATGTTGAACCGCGCGCGCGATTTCATTGTGCACGTTCAAGCGAAATTCGAACAGCATTTGGTCGATGGGCTTTCGCAAGCGGGTTTGCACCGCGACGGACGGGTTGGCACCGCAATCGACATGTTGCTCGGCAAAAAGCAGCTATACGTGCAGCAGCCTTCGAGTTTTTATTTTCCCGGGCTCCCGCAGCGGCAATTTTACGAGCGTTCGGAATTTCCTTGGCTCGCCGAGGTCGAAAATGCAGTACCAGCGATGCAAGACGAATTGCGCTCAGTGTTGGCCGATGGGCCGGCCTCGAGCTCGCGGGCGAGTCGCTGGCGCAGCCGGCGCCAGTAGGGCCGAAACTCGGCAACGCGCAGGGGCTCTGGACGACCCGAGCCGAGCCAGATGTGCATCCGCTCCGGAGTGATACCGGTGAGTGCTTCGATGCCGTCAGCGTAGAAACACAGCTGCAACACATGGCCGGGCTTAGCTGCTGTGCGCGTCAGCTTAGAGTCGATCGGCTCGAAGCTCACCGCGCCGGTTTCTGGATCAATGACCCGTTCAATGAAGTCGGCAGT
>CAJBSR010000356.1 GCA_903958285.1 uncultured Sphingomonadales bacterium | reverse complement strand
GGCCAGCAGCACGTTCATATGGCCGGGCATGCGTCCGGCGACAGGGTGAATGGCGTATTTGACGCGCACGCCTTCCTTCTTCAGCAGGTCGCCCATTTCGCGAAGGATGTGCTGCGCCTGAGCAACGGCCATGCCATAGCCGGGCACGATGATGACCTGTTCTGCTTCCTTGAGCAGGAAGGCCGCGTCTTCTGCCGAACCGCGCTTCCAAGGGCGCTGTTCCTTGGCTTCGCCGCCGCTGGCGGAGGCTTCCGCACCGAAGCCGCCCGCGATCACGCTCACGAAGCTGCGGTTCATCGCTTTGCACATGATGTAGCTCAGGATCGCGCCTGACGAGCCAACAAGCGCACCGGTGATGATCATCGCGCTATTGCCAAGGGTGAAGCCCATGGCGGCGGCGGCCCAGCCCGAATAGCTGTTCAGCATCGAGACGACGACCGGCATGTCCGCCCCGCCGATCGGAATGATCAGCAAGAAACCGATGAGGAAGCTGAGCGCGGTAATCGTCCAGAAAATCCAAGGGCTCTGGTCGGTCAGGAAATAGCCGATAAGCCCGAGGATCGCTGCCAGCGTACCGAGGTTGATGAAATGACGGCCGGGCAACATGATGGGCGCGCCCGACATATTGCCGTTCAGTTTTAGGAAGGCGATGACGGATCCTGAGAAGGTGATCGCACCAATCGCGATGCCAAGTCCCATCTCAATCCGGCTAACCGCGTGGATCATGCCATCGGGACCTGCGATCCCGAAGTTCGCAGGCTCAAGGAAGGCTGCGGCGGCGACCAGTACGGCGGCCAAGCCGACCAGCGAGTGGAACGCTGCCACAAGCTGCGGCATGTCTGTCATCGCGATTTTACGGGCCGTGATCCAGCCGATCCCGCCGCCAATCGCAATCGCGCCCAAGATTTCAGGAAGTGTCGCCCATTCATGGGTTAGCAATGTCGTGACAACGGCAATCAGCATGCCCGCCATGCCGAACCGGTTGCCGCGCCGCGATGTGGCGGGCGATGATAGCCCGCGCAGGGCGAGGATGAAGAACACCCCGGAAAGCAAATAGGCGAGCATGACCCATGAAGGTTGTGCAGATGCGGCGTGCATGAATGTCCTGCCCCCGTTGGCATAGCGTTGTTGTTTGGCAGAGGATTAGGGACGGCAAATCAACTTGTCACCGGTTTTTGGCGGCACGGTCCAGCAAAAGACGTGATCGCGTCGGAATGCATCGATTCCGCACTGCTGTGGTCCATTTGACAGGTTGAACGCACAGTCATGAAAGCGCATGACCAAGCCCACATGTTTGAACAACCCGCTCTTCAGCGTCGCGCGCGCCTTCTCGGCTATGCAGGGCAATTGCCGCAGGTTTTTGCTATCATTCTGCTGGCTGATCCTGAAACGCGCTGGATCGCGCTGGCAGGCGGCTTTGGCTATGCGGCGTTGATCTTCAGTTTCTTGGGAGGCGTCTGGTGGGGGGTCGGCATCAGCAACCCGCAGGCGCCCCGCTGGATCTATGTGGCGGCTGTCCTTCCAAGCCTTATCGGACTTGCGACCTATGTGCCGTGGATCTTTGGCTGGACCTGGCCTGGACCCTCTCTGGTTGTCCTTGGCCTGTGCTTGCTTGTCAGCCCGATTGTTGATCGGGAAATGGCCCTGAAGCTCCCATTGCCTGAAGGTTGGGTTCGGCTCCGGTCGCACCTCTCGGTTGGCTTGGGTCTGCTCACATTGTTGCTGGCGGCGGCCGCTTTCACGCTCTAACCCGTCTCTGGTGAGGACGAAAAGAACCGAAACTGGTTGACGTCTGCCTGCCCGCAATGGCAATGGCGGCGCGCTCATGACATTAGAGCATCGGCGCGGGTGTAGCTCAATGGTAGAGCAGAAGCCTTCCAAGCTTACGACGAGGGTTCGATTCCCTTCACCCGCTCCAGCCTCCTGCTATCCCCGCAGCACCGCACCCAGCTTTGACGCCGCCGCCACGACCTTGTCGGCAATCGCCTTTAGGTCCTCTTCGCCATAGCTCTTCTCAATCGGCTGAAGTGTGATTTCGACGGCGAGGGATTTCTGCCCCTCCGGCACACCTTGTCCCGCGAACTGATCAAAGAGGCGCGCCGCGACGATGTTGTCTTTGTCCGCGCCCTTGATGGTGCGGACAAGATCGCCTGCGGGCAGGTCAGCCGCCACGAGGAACGCAAAGTCGCGCTTTACGGCCTGCAGGGAAGGGGGTGTGAAGGCCGGACGCATGAAGCCGGTCCCGCGCTTTGAGGGGATGGCATCGAGATGGATGCCGCATGCGACGACGGGGACGTCGATATCGAACGCCTTCAAAATTGACGGGTGCAGCATCCCAAAGCTGGCAATTTGGTTCTTTGGACCAAGTCGAAGCGTTGCAGACTGGCCGGGGTGATAGACGTCACCTGCTTCCCCCATGATCTGCAAGTTATCAACGGGAGCGCCCGCAGTGCGAAGCAGGGAGAGTACAACAGCCTTTGCATCAAATGCATCAAAGGCTTTTGCCTTGCTTGCCTGCCAGCCACGTTCTGTCTTTTCGCCGGCCATCACGCAGACAAGCGTCGGATGCTCGCCATCGGCCAGATAGCGGCGGCCAATCTCAAACAACTGGACCGAGCTTGCGCCACGATCAAGGTTGCGGCGGACCGCAGATAGGAGGCCGGGAAGCAGCGATGGGCGCATGACCTTCATGTCCTCGCTGATCGGGTTTTCCAGAACCCAAGTCCCCCCACCGACAGCATTTGCTTCCTTCTCGGACAGGAAGGACCAGTTGATGGCTTCGTTGAGGCCGAGTGCGGCTGCCGCACGGCGCATCTTGCGCTCTAGCTTTTGCAGGGGCGTGGCGGTCGGCTTGGCAACGCCGTCTGCGCGAGGCAACGGGGTGGAAGGCACGTTGTCGAGACCGACCATGCGGACGACTTCCTCGACCAGATCCGCCGGACCGTCCACATCGCGGCGCCAGCTTGGGACAGTGACTGCTGCGCCGGATACTGTGAAGCCGAGCGACGTCAGGATCTCCGCCTGTTTGTCAGCCGCCACATCAATGCCACCCAGCTTTGCGCACAAAGCGGTGTCATAAGTGACGGTTTTCGCGGCCAGCGGCGGTTCGCCTGCGTGGACAATCTCGGATGCTTCACCGCCACAGATGTCGAGGATCATCTGCGTGATGATCGCGACCGCATTGTCGAGGAAGGCCGGGTCCACGCCACGTTCAAAACGCGTGCGTGCGTCGGAGGTCAACGCCAATGCTTGGCCTGTTTTCGCAATCCGCTCCGGCGTGAAATAAGCGACTTCAAGCAGGACGTCGGTGGTGTCGTCGGCGCAGCCCGAATGCTCGCCACCCATGATGCCTGCAATGTCGTGCACGCCTGAGTCATCGGCGATGACGGTCATATCAGCCGTAAGCGTGAAGTCCTTGCCGTTGAGCGCGGTGACAGTTTCTCCATCCTTGGCGCGACGGGCAATGACAGCGCCGGTGAGCTTCGCCAGATCATAGGCATGGCTCGGGCGGCCATGGTCGAGCATGACATAGTTGGTGATGTCGACGAGTGCGGAGATCGGGCGCTGTCCGGCGGCCTTCAGGCGTGCCTGCATCCAGTCTGGCGAGGCGCCGTTCTTCACACCCTTGATGACGCGACCGTAAAAGGCGGGGCAGCCTTCGGGATCATCGGTGCGGATTTCGGTTGGGCAGGGGAAGCTGCCTGTGACGCTCGGGACCGCAAGCGGCTTCAGCGTGCCAAGACCGGCTGCCGCCAGATCACGGGCAATACCGCGCACACCCATGCAATCCTGCCTGTTGGGCGTGATGGCAACGTCAATCACGGCGTCGTCGAGCTTTGCGTAATCTGCAAAGGCGGTGCCAACGGGTGCATCGGCGGGAAGTTCGATGATGCCGTCATGGTCGTCACCCAGTTCCAACTCGCGCGTCGAACACATCATGCCGTTCGATTCAACGCCGCGGATCGCTGCCTTCTTCAGCACCATCCCATTGGCCGGGACGACTGCGCCTTCGACGCCGAATACCCCGAACATGCCGGCACGCGCATTGGGCGCACCGCAAACGACCTGTAACGGGCCATCGCCGGCATCGACCGTGAGGACCTGAAGCTTGTCCGCTTGTGGGTGGCGGTCCGCCGTCAGCACCTTGGCGACGGTAAAGCCTTTCAGCCGTTCCGCCGGGTTTTCAATGCCTTCGACCTCAAGGCCAATGCGATTAAGCACATCGGCGACATCCTGAATGGTCGCATCGGTCTCGAGATGGGCCTTCAGCCAGGACAGGGAGAACTTCATGCGCCGACTCCTCCGCTCAAAGTGGGCACATCGAGGGCCGCAAATCCGTAGTGCTTGAGCCAGCGCAGATCACCGTCGAAGAAGGCGCGCAAATCATCCATCCCGTATTTGAGCATGGCGAGCCGGTCGACGCCGGTGCCAAAGGCAAAACCCTGATATTCATTGGGGTCGAGCCCGCATGCTTCGATCACGCGCGGGTGGACCATGCCGGAACCCAGCACTTCCATCCAGCCTTCCGACCCGCCGATCACGCGCTTGCCGTTGACGACAGTGTAGCCGACATCGACCTCCGCGCTCGGTTCGGTGAAGGGGAAGTAGCTGGGGCGCAGCCGCAGCACCACATCGTCACGTTCGAAGAAGGCGCGCAAGAACGTTTCCAGCGTCCATTTGAGATGGCCAAGGTGAATGCCCTTGTCGATGACGAGGCCTTCGATCTGGTGGAACATCGGCGTATGCGTGGCATCGCTGTCTGACCGGTAGACGCGGCCCGGCGCAATGATACGAATAGGTGGCTTCTGGTTGAGCATCGTGCGGATCTGCACTGGCGACGTGTGCGTGCGCAGCAGCATCTTCTTTCCGTCCACCGCTTTGTCTTCGGGGAAGTAGAAGGTGTCGTGCATCGCGCGCGCCGGATGCGTTTCCGGAATGTTCAGCGCAGTGAAATTGTGCCAATCGTCCTCAATCTCGGGACCTTCAGCGACGGCAAAGCCCATATCCGCGAAAATCTCGGCGAGTTCATCCATCACCTGGCTGACCGGGTGGACAGAGCCCTGCGGCGCATCTGGCGCGGGCAGCGTCATGTCGAGCCGCTCGGTTGCCAAGCGCGCGTCGAGGACGGCGGCTTCCAATGCCGACTTCTTCAATGCAATCGCGCCCGTTACCGCTTCGCGCAATCCGTTGATGGCCGGGCCTTGCACCTGCCGTTCTTCCGGAGACATCTGTCCCAGCGTTTTGAGCAAGGCAGAGATGCTGCCCTGCTTGCCCAGCAGATCAATGCGGACCGCCTCTACGGCGTCGAGCGTGGCTGCTGCGTCAATGGCGCTGATGGCTTGCGATTGGAGTGTTGCGATATCGGTCATGGGTTCGCCTGATAAGCAAATGGGCGCGAACGGCAATGCCGCTCACGCCCATTTGCGCATTATCGAAATTCGGCTGTTAGGCTGCCTGAGGCAGCGCAGCCTTCGCCTGCGCGATGATGGTGCTAAACGAAGCGCCTTCATTCATAGCGAGATCGGCCAGAACCTTGCGGTCCAGTTCGACACCGGCGAGCTTCAGGCCGTGCATGAACTGACCATAGGTCAGGCCTTCTGCACGGACAGCGGCGTTAATGCGCTGGATCCAAAGCGCGCGGAATGTGCGCTTCTTCGCCTTACGGTCGCGATAGGCGTACTGGCCGGCCTTTTCGACAGCCTGACGTGCGATGCGAATCGTGTTCTTACGACGACCAAAATAGCCCTTCGCGTCCTTCAGGATGCGCTTGTGCTTGGCGTGCGTGGTCGTACCGCGCTTGATGCGTGACATAGTCTAGCGCTCCTTACTTCAGGCCGTAGGGGGCCCAGGCCTTGACCGTCGCCGTATCGGCGCTGGACAGGACTGACGTGCCACGATTTTGGCGGATATACTTGCCGTTGTGGCTGATAAGGCGGTGGCGCTTACCGGCGACGCCGTGCTTCAACTTTCCAGTTGCGGTGAGAGTGAAGCGCTTTTTGACGCCACTCTTGGTCTTCAGTTTGGGCATTTTCGTCCTTTCGAATTCGACGATTTCGCATCAGCCATGGCAGCCCTTTCAGCCAGGCCGATCGCATTACAATCGTGCGGAAGACGCGGGCTTTATGCAGGGAGAGCAAAAAAGGCAAGCCCCGCCGCCGCAAAACGGCGCAATCAACCCAACCATTAGATTGACCGCAGGGCTATGGTTATGCCATTCGCGCCGCTCATCGCAAGGCGTGCGGGTGTAGCTCAATGGT
>CAJBSR010000355.1 GCA_903958285.1 uncultured Sphingomonadales bacterium | reverse complement strand
CGGTTTCCAGCTGACGCAGGAGCGCCACTAGTTCTGGATCACTTGCGGATCGACGAGCCGATGTAAGGGCCATAGACTGATCAAACAGCGGCGAGCGCGCCAATTGCACAGCATCAAAGACTTCGGCATAAAGTCCGAGCCGCTCCTTCGGATGCTCATATCGCGCGGCTTCCTCTGCGACTGCGTCGAAAAAGGGGATGATGTCCTCGGCGCTGAACGGCACGCTGGCTTTCGGAAGCTTCCTCGCGACCGCCATGGCCTCACGAAACACAATAATGGCCGAAACGCTCATATGTTCTGACTGATAAGCGCGGGCCAGTGCGACGCGGGCCTGCAGCGTGGCCACGCCCTCTCCAAAGACCTGCTGGCGGATCGCAAGAGCGCGCTTCAGATAAGCTTCCGCCGCAGAAAGCCGTCCTTGAGCGCTGCTGACATTGCCAAGCGTGACAAGAATGTCCGCTTCCCACCAGCGCGGCTCACCCTCTGCCTTTTTGATACCCAGCATGGCTTCCACAACGCTGGCATAGGCGCTTGTCACGTCTCCGGTGCGCAGCAGCATACTCGCTTCCAGGTTCAATGCCATAGAAAGCTCTGCCACTGCCTCGGAAGCGCCCCCCGCCGAGGGCATCCCCGGCATCGCGCCGGTCGACGTCGCTTGGGCAGCGATATCACGCCATTGCGCCGTTGATGCACGCGCCTGCACCAAAGCAGCGTCATAGTCCCGCTTATTTGCCGCGATAAAGGCTCGATAGGCAGTTAACCGTGCGCGATCGGCAGCCTTAGGCGACTTTTCAACGATCAGCGCAGCGCGATTGAGCAGCGCCTCTGCCTCGTCATGCCGGCCCTGCGCGCTGACGGACATCGCCAAATCCATAAGAATATCATTGGTCGCGAGGTCATCTTCTCCGAAAACACGGATCTGCGATTCCAGAGCGCGACGGAAACCTGCCTCTGCCGCACTATAATCAGACTGGCTTGAGGCGATCCGAGCCTGCCGCAGCATCGCCGAGATCACGGACTGGTCAGCCCCGCTGCCAATCTTGATAGGAAGCGACCAGAGCGCGCGAACGTGGTTCGCCTGTTCGGTATCGGACCCCGTCAGCGCAGATAGTCCAAGCAAACTGCGCAACGCCGGATAAGCTGACGCAGAGCCTTCGGCAACGCGGAGAACCGTGCCCTCCACACGCGCCATAACAACAATCGGCCAACCATCACTGCGCTGACGACAGGCGAGTGTCAGCACGTCAAACGCGCCGTCTTTCACCAACCGACCCGGCTCACATTCGAGCCGCTTGTCGATCAGATTGCGCTGGCGGCTCAAAGCGAACGTATCGGCCAAATTGTCGCTTTGGGCCGCGATGAGCGCGAAGGTAAGGCTTCCGCTTTCAATCCCGGCGCATTGAAGCATGATATCCGAAGGGAGGACCCGCGCCAAAGGCGCTGCTTCGCTCACTCGGGTCGCACAGCTCTCGCCGAGCAGCGTTTTGACCGATATTGGCGTGGCTAAGTCCGTCGCCGCAAGGACATTGGAAGGCGCACCAAAAACCAAAAGACCGAGGAGCAATTGCCACCCTAACCGCGAAAGTCGGTCTCGGACGCGGTCAAAATAATAGCACCCAACATCTCCAGCATTCCGCCGGAAAACGGGCGCCGCCGTAGCTTCAGATTCAAGCCAACTCAGCCCGCCGCGCAAAAGCATTCGCCCCCAAACCCGCAAAAGTCCCGACCAACCTCGAGCCCTTCGCCCAAAGAACCGGCGCGAACTGCCCAAGAGGGCGCGCCAATTGCCCGAGCGATTTGAGCGTCAAGACGGACTTCGCACAAAATTAGGTGGGCGCGTGATCTTTCGCACCCAAATTGGCATCAACGAAGCGTTTGCGCCGTGTATGGTGCCACAAATGAGTGGTGGGTAGGCAGTCTACTAGTTTGTGCTCCGGCAAGGACCGAGGCTTAGCTAGCGCATATAGCGCCCAACAGCGGCACCAGCCTTTAGAAAAACGACGAGCGCCCCCATGTTCTCTGACCTGTTGCACCACAAATTGGATCACAGCGACTTCAAAACAAGGAGGCTTATCTGGCGTCCATGATCGACCGCGTTGAGGTCGATGATGATGATATCCACGTTTCTGACGGCATGGCTGTCCTCTCAGCCGCCAATGCTAGACGAAACAGTAACTCTCGAAACATTAGAGGTTTTGCCACCAAAAGTTGCACCGTCCTAAAGGAGGGGGAGGTTCCAACGAGCTTTGTCGCGACAAGTGGGAAAAGGGCTTTGCAATGACGTTTCTAAAGAAGGCTTTGATCCGCCATGGCAGATTGGCAGTCCCTCGCCGCTTAAAGTTTCGCAAATCTTGCGGAAGCTCAGCCATTTGGAGACAAATTGCTGTTAGACAGACACCACCGCCACACAGTCCAGCGAACTGATATCCACACAATCTAGCAACCCAAAAACCCAAGTTTTCTGAGCATTCTCTGGTTTCTATCCGGAGTGTTCTGGCATGAATTTCGCCTGATTATGAGACGAAATCAGGCATTTTGACCGGGAGTCTCCAGCGTGTGGCAAATGGCTCCGGTTTGCGCATTTGACGAGGCAAACCGGACATGGAAATGTTGGCGTCCTAAAGCAGGGCAGTAGAGCGCCCGCATACCCCTGCCGTCGTCACTCCTTCATCCATTGACAGAGAGCCTTTCCATTTATCAGTTCGCTCCGACGTAAAAATCTCTATACTTCTCTGGTAGAATGAAGGCGACATTGGCGGACCTTGGCAAACCCAGGAGACCTTCTAAATCTGCCCGCATGCGGACAATGTCGGCCTGCTCTGAAACTGCCGTATTGGCGGCGTCGGTAGCATCATTGCGGCGCAACGTCATAACAACCATAACATTTGTGTTGCTGAAGCTTTTCGTCCGGCTGTCGAACAGGTTTCGGATCAGCGGTAGCGATCCCAAAAGAGGCGTCTTTGAAGATGCGTTCTCGTTAGATGCGCTTTGGGCATTTGAGACGAGAATGGTTTGTCCATATTTCAGATCAGCCACGACGCTCGTTGTTGATTTTTCGGTTTGCACCGATTGTTTGAAATTGCCGGCCTCCGAACTGTCGAGAAAGGTCTCCAGAACCATCTGAACGGTGAGCGTCACGGTGCCATCGGCGCTGAACTTTGGCTTCACCTCCAGCGACAGTCCGGCTTCCTTGGTAAAGCTCTGACTGCTCAACTGACCATCGGTGGCAAATGTAAGGTCCCCTCCCGAAAACAGTTTCGATGTTTCTCCATTGTAGATCAACAGCGTCGGTCGGGCGTCGATCGTCGATTTTCCGCCCCGCGCATTCGCAATGTTGAGCGAATAGGTGATCGTCGGCACGGTCATCAAAACGCCGCTGCTTTTGTCTGCAAGATTGCTTGTCGTTGTCCCCGCCAAGCGATCAGTGGTTTTTGTCTGATTGGCGTTGATCAACGTGCTGCCGAATTGAAGCGTTAGCGCATCCAGCAAATTGATCCCTTGAGAAGTGAGGCCACTCTCATTCTGGCGGAGAACGACAACGTCCAGCATGGCCATGTTGCTTGGCTTGGGTGGCTGTGATGCCGTCGGAGCCTGCACGGTGGCGGAGTTGCCGCTCCCCATTGCGCCAACATATTGCTGATTGAGCTCCCGAACGCGTCGGACAAGCACCGGTAGCCCTGCCACGCGCTGCTCGGTCAACTTTGCAAGGCCGTGGGCTGCGTCCTCTGGCTGCCCCTGCGCCGCTGCTAACAACACCTCAGTGACGCTTTGATCCGCAGTCGGCGACTTCAAACGGGCGGCTTGCCCAAATGCCGTTACCGCTGTTGCAATATCTCCGGCGCAATATGCGGCACGCGCAAGATCATAAAATAAGGCGGCATCATCCTGAGAAAACATCGCCGCGGAGAGAAAATGGCGCTCTGCTTCCAAGCCATTCCGATCCTCCATAGCCATTTTTCCAAGTCGGATATGCGCCTGCCAATAGCCGGGATCATAGCGGAGTGCAGTCTGATAGCCGATGCGAGCAAGCTCCCGCGATTGGCTGCCAGACATGGCCGCTTGTTCATAGGCAACGCCATTGAGGAAGTTGAGTTCAGGGTCTGTTGGCTTCAGCTTCAAGGCTGAATTCATGGACTGCGGCTTTCGGCTTTGCTGGCCCTTGTCGGTTGCCGACGCAACTAGTGGAAGAGCCGCGAATAGGCACAGCCCGACAAGCGGCACGATACGTTGCTTAGTCATAAATCGACATTCCCTGATGAAATTGTGAAGGCGTTTGAATTCACTCGGCAGCCAAGCCCATGCATTGGGGGGCATCCTCTTCGACCGTCACATTGAAGAGCTTGCCTTCGGCCATGTGGAGATGGACATCGGCTGCATCGAAATATTTGTCGTCATGCGTGATGGCGATGACCGTTACTCCCG
>CAJBSR010000354.1 GCA_903958285.1 uncultured Sphingomonadales bacterium | reverse complement strand
TGGCTGACAGCGCGGATGTTGTCGACCGACGTCCGGGAAGATGTTCCACCCGAGGCGCTGGCCCTGCAACGCAGCGCCGGATGGGGTGAGGATGTTCTGGCGCAACAGGCCGCCAAGGGCTGGGGCCGCTTTGGCCGCATGCTCTTTCCGATGCCGATCAGCTATCGCCGGATCAAAGATGGCGATCTGCTGGACTTTGGCGCCCACCAATGGCGCGTCGTCGTTGGGTCCGGCCACAGCCCGGAACATGCCTGTCTCTGGAACGAGGCCGAAGGCGTGCTCGTCTCGGGCGATCAGGTGCTTCCGCGGATCAGCTCCAACGTGTCGGTCAATATCTCGGAACCCGATGCCGACCCGCTGGGCGAATGGCTGGCATCTATCGACAAGTTGTTAGCCGTTCTGCCGGACGATCTTCTGGTCTGCCCCGCACATGGCGAACCGTTCAAGGGGCTGCACACCCGCCTCATTGCCTTGCGCGATGAACATCTCCGCCGTCTGGATCAGGTCCACGCAGCGATTGGGCAGGCGCCTTTGCGCACGATTGATTGCTTCCCCCTGCTCTTCAACCGAAAGATCGGTGAAGACCATCGTGAACTCGCCACCGGCGAAGCGATTGCCCATCTCCACCGCCTGATGGAAGATGGCCGCGCGCGGCGCGAGATGACGGACGGGGTCTATTGGTATTCCGCCGCCTGACTTTAGTCCGTTCGTCCCGAGCGCAGTCGAGGGACGTGTCTCGACTCCGCTCGACACAAACGGATTATAACTCACCCGTCTTCGCGCAATTCGACTTCCAGAACCGCTGATTGGAAAAGCAGCCGTCGGGCCGCCATGCGGGCGACACGCAGCGTTTCCGCCCGCCGGCGCGACGACGCGAGTGGCGTCGCAACGGGCTCCCGCAGGATGGCCGCATCATAACGATCCGCGATGATCAGGCCGCTGGTGGTGGGTGCCAGCTCCTCCCGCTCAAACAGCGCAAGATCAAAACCTTGCGGCACCGCCCAGAAATAGCGGTCGCAATAGTCAAGGTAGAAGGGCCATTTCCCGTCGCCCAACAGATCCGCGCGGGAGACCTTAATCTCCACGATGATGACTTCGCCCTTGGGGCCAAGCGCCATGATGTCCGCGCGGCGGCCATTGCCCAGCGGCACTTCAGCAACGGCGATATAGTCCTGCCGGTACAACAGGCGGGAAACGCCGCGCACAACATCAGCAGCAACAAGGCGATCGGCAGGGCTATCCATGCCGATCCCCTAGAACATCAGGGAAACAGAAGGGAAGGGCGGATGTCGCCCTTTCCGATCAACGGTAGAAGACGTGGTTGCCGAGAGCCGCAATCTTGCGGAGATTCCAACCCGGATTGACCCGGCGGGCATGGAAATACAGCGCATTATCCACACTGGAGGCCCACAGATCATTGCGCGCGATGTGCGCGATGGCCACGGCGTTTTTCCAGTTGCGGCTGGTCCGCTTGATCGGCGGGAATGATCCGCCACGGACGAAGGAGAACTGGCTCGGCTGCATCACGACACCGCAGACCGTTTCCGGGAACCGGCCGGAGCGGGTGCGGTTGAGGATGGTCTGAGCGACCGCCAACTGGCCATCAAGCGATTCGCCCTTGGCCTCAAAATAGACGGCTCCGGCCAAGCACTCTGCCTCGCGATCAGGAAGGTCCGCCGAAGAGAGATCGGCGACCAGATCAGCAAGCGATGCGGATTCAGGGGATTCGGTTTCAACCGTTTCGGGAATCTGGAAATCAGTGATCGCCTGATCTTCGGTCTGCGCCTGCTCAACCACGGATTTTGGGAGCAGATCGGACTGGACCGGTCCGGGCGTTTCGTTGGCCCACACAGCTTGTGCCGGACCAAAGGCGACAAGGGCGCCAAAAGAAGAGATCGACAGCGCTGCAACAGCAGCGGTCAGCATTGAATATCGCATTTATCATCATCATGGGCAGAAGTCTGAGACGGGGCCGCGCAAAAACCGGTGCGGCTGTTTCATTCCCCTGACTGCGTTCGCGCCCAAAGCCCAATTACGCGGGTGGCAGCACGGCGACGCGCTTTAACGTTGGGGGGCCTTCGTTGTGTGGCGCATCGATGTCAACGCGCGCCGTCCATTTCAGCGGCGAACCGTGCTGCCTCTGGGATATCCAGTTCCACAATCCAGATATCAGGGTCCGACGCCTGCCGCCGGGCGCAAAACTGAGATATTTCTGC
>CAJBSR010000353.1 GCA_903958285.1 uncultured Sphingomonadales bacterium | reverse complement strand
CTGGACCGTTGGCTGAAAGGCCCCCAGCGCCTTGTGCCGGGCACGCGCATGCCCTTCCCCGGCATGCAAGACGCAAAAGCCCGCAAAGCTGTCATCAGCTATCTTCTGGCAACGCCCTCGCCCTAACGCGCCTCGTTGAGGTAGGCAGTGGCGGCATTGGTCACTTCCTGCGCCAAATCGCGCCATGAAATGTCAATCAAGGTGGGGTCGTCTCCGCGGGATTTGCTGACAATGGCAGAAGCGACAATATGGTAGGACATCCCAATTACGATATCCCGTCGCGGTTCAGGCAGGTCTTGCAGTAAGCCTGAAAGCGCGTCCTTATAAAGTGACACAAGACGGCGACGCCCAGTTAGGACGAGGCCGCGTGATACAGCGCTGGTCATTGGATAGCTGAACAAGACGCGCAACAGCGCCTCATCCTGCTTGGATAAGGTTGCCATGCTCGCGGCCAGTTGGGCAACGACCGCACCGGCGCTGGCAAATTGCTGCCCCTCCAGACGCGAGCGGACAAGATCTTCGAGGCGCCGGAATGTATCAAGCGAGATGGCTTGGACGATGCTGTCCTTGCCTTCAAACCGCCGATAAATATTGCCCACGGGGAGTCCAGCGGCCTCGGCGATCTCGGCCATCGAGAAACCATCATTCCCCTTACGCACCAGCACTTCGGATGCGGCCGAAATGATGCGAGCCAATGCAGCACGGCTGCGCTCCTGCACCGGGCGGCGCACGAATGGCGATAATTCGTAAGAATCCATCCCTCATCTTTCCCAAGGAGTGCGCGCTGTCAATGTCGGCGCGCCACGTGGCGGAGACAATGCCGTTGATAGGAAAGCCGCATGGCCGCAATTCTAAATTGCAAATACGAATCGCATTTACGTTTTTTTCCAAGTTATTACTTTTTCGGCGATCACCGAGCGCCCCCCCCATCGGCAGACGGTTTCAGTTGTCTCACCGGAAAAGTGGCTGGGTGAGGCTTTTGAGATCAAACGTTCCAGATAAGAATGAAAGTGAATATCCATGCCTCCAGGCCTCTCATTCACGATCCCCGACACTGCGTCTGTTGCCGAGAATAGCACGAAGGTCGCCACGCTCGCTGCGGCACTCGGCTCAATCCCAAGCCTCGCCCAATTCAAGATTATCGGCGGCGCAGACAAGGCGCTTTTCCAGATCGATGACAAAAAAGGTGTGCTGTCGTTCAAGGCCGCGCCGAACTTCGAAGCGCCTGCAGATAACGGGGGCAACAACGTCTATAATGTCAAGGTGGAGGCCAGAGTCTACGTTCTCCTCACCACGGTCTATTCCACCCTATCACTGGCTGTCACCGTTACCAACGTGAACGAAGCGCCGGAGATCACCAGCGATGGCGGCGGAGCGAGCGGCGCCGTGCCTGTCGCCGAGGGTGGCAGCGCGATCACCACTGTTCAGGCCAACGATGTCGATGCAAACACGACCTTGAACTTCCGCATCTCAGGCGGCGCAGATGCCTCTCTGTTCAATATCAATGCAGCAACCGGCGCGCTGACCTTCAAATCTACTCCGAACTTTGAGGCGCCTACAGATTCCGGCGGCGACAACGTCTATGATGTGGTCGTTGAGGTCTCAGACGGACAATTGGCTGATACGCAGGCCATTGCCTTGCCCGTGACCGACGTGAACGAAGCGCCGGTCATCATCAGCAACGGCGGAAGGTCTGCTGCGCTCATCTCGATCGCCGAAAATGGGAGTACGGTTGCCAGAATTGAAGCGATCGATCCCGACGCAAACACCACGCTCACCTATTCGATCATCGGCGGCGCGGATGCGTCGTTGTTCAGCATCAATGCTGCAACCGGCAGACTGTTGCTGGGGTCTGCTCCCAACTTCGAAGCGCCGAGGGATACAGGCG
>CAJBSR010000352.1 GCA_903958285.1 uncultured Sphingomonadales bacterium | reverse complement strand
CCGTCCGGCGTATCGTAATCGGTGCCAAAAATGCTGACATGGTCGCGCTTGCCCAAGGCTGCTTCAACCGCAACCTTGATGAGATGCGTGGCACCGGCCGTTGATTGTCCCGTGCGCCCATTGGGATCAGCCCCGGCCACGTTGAAATAGCGCAGGGCACAGTGATTGATGGGATGCGCTTTGGCGACGTCGGCCAGCATCTGTTCGGTCATCAGCTTAGACATGCCGTAAGGGTTGATGGGGCTTTTCGGAGCATCCTCAGCGACGGGCACATGGTCTGGAATGCCATACGTCGCAGCCGTCGATGAAAAGATGACATGCCGCACGCCATTGGTCACCGCGGCTTCGATGAGGGTGCGGGAGTTGGCGGTGTTGTTAGCATAGTATTTCAGCGGATTTTCCACCGATTCCGGAACCACAACGGATCCGGCAAAATGAAGGATTGCCCCGACATCATAGTGTTTGATCGCGCGGGAGACGGCTGCAAAATCGCTGATATCTGCCACGATGAGCGGAACATCTGCCGGAACGGCCCAGCGGAATCCGGTCGTCAGATTGTCGATGACAATTGTTTTTATGCCATGATCACGAAGCGCAAGCACGGCGTGGCTTCCGATGTAACCTGCGCCACCCGTTACGAGAACCGTCAAGCTATCCAGCGATGTTGTCATGAGAGATTGTCTTTCAACCGATTGCGCCCGAATTCAGGGCCTGAAACCGGTTACAACCGCCCAGCGGCTATCTCAGTTCCGAGACCTTCGCGCCTTCGATAGCGGCAACTAGTTCATCTTCGCTAAACGGCTTGTGCAAAATTGCGGAAAGGCCGAGCGAAATTGCCTCTGCCTCCAAATCGCTATCGCCGTGGCCGGTCATGAGCACGACGGCATTCTGATAGCTGGCCGCGCGTAACTTGCGGAAAACTGCAAAACCGTCATGCTCGGGCATGCGGAGGTCGAGCAGAACGATATGTCCTTCTGCGAGCGACAATTTCTCAAGGAAATGGAAAGCGGAGTTCCACTTTTGGACGCTATGGCCCAGAAGCTGCAGTAGCATCGCCGTTGAGTCGAGCACATTCACATCGTCATCGACGATATGAACCACAGCTTCTGCGGTCATTGTTTCCTATCCCTCTGAACTCAATGCCTTACCTAACGGCAAATCCCACTCGGCATTGCGTTACACCCCCAAAGTACAATCGGTTCTAACCTTCGGATTACCCTTTCGTCATTTCCGGTCCCTCACCCGGAAACTTCGGGTCGTTACGTCTGATTGAATATCATGCCCTTAGCGAACCCAGAGAATAAACCCTCATTTTTCATGATACCATGTATCCTGTATCGATTATATCCAAAAGCGATCAATTCAGGGTAAATACGGAAGCTCTCAGGCAGGCATTGCATTGGTCCGGTCTGTGGCCCTATGGCCATCGCCGATTTCAAGCAAAGTTCGGGTTCAAAATATGTCAAAGACCATCACCACGCGCATGATCATCATGGGGTCCGGCCCTGCCGGTTTGTCGGCTGCAATTTATGCGGCGCGCGCCGGATTGAAGCCGATTGTGGTGCAGGGTCTGCAACCGGGTGGGCAATTGACGATAACGACGGACGTGGAAAACTATCCCGGCTTTCGCAGTGTTATCCAGGGCCCTTGGCTGATGGAAGAAATGCAGGCGCAGGCTGAACATGTCGGGACCCAAATGGTTTGGGACATCATTACAGACGTCGACTTTTCGCAGCGACCCTTCCGCCTGACAGGTGATAGCGGCGACGTTTATTTGGCGGACACCGTCGTTATTGCGACAGGTGCTCAGGCCAAGTGGCTCGGCCTTGAGAGCGAGATGACGCTGCAGGGTAAGGGCATTTCCGCCTGCGCGACCTGTGACGGGTTCTTCTATCGCGGCAAGAAGGTCGTCGTCATCGGCGGCGGCAACACGGCCGTCGAAGAGGCGCTATATCTCACCAATCACAGCCCCGATGTGACGTTGATTCATCGTCGGGACAGTCTGCGTGCAGAAAAGATCCTTCAGGATCGTCTCTTCGCCCATCCGGGTATCAAAGTGCTGTGGAACAAGGCGGTGGATCGCTTCGTTGGTTCCGGCACGCCAGAAGTCGTAACAGGGCTTGACCTGCGCGACACGGTGACTGGCGAGGTCTCCCATCTCGAAACAGATGGCGCATTCGTCGCCATTGGGCACAAGCCAGCGACGGAGGTCTTCGCGGGACATTTGCCGATGGACGGTGAGGGGTATCTCCTCGTTGAAACGGGCAGCACGCGGACGTCGATCCCCGGCGTGTTTGCAGCAGGCGACGTCACCGACAAGATTTATCGCCAGGCTGTAACCGCGGCCGGAATGGGGTGCATGGCGGCGTTGGACGCGGAGAAGTTCCTCGCCCATGCGGACTTTGAAGCCCGCGCCTCAGTTCCCGCGTAAACTATCCAGAAGGGCGTTCCTTAGCGCCGCATAGTCAGCAGCGCGCGCAAAGCTGTGGGCGCTGCTGTCGAGCATGGTGATTTGGTAGAGGCCTGTTGAGCGGGCACTTTCAAATCTGGCCGACTTCCAAGCTTCCGTAAAGGCAAGTGCAGTCCCGTCCCGCCGCGCCAGAAGTATGTGCGCAGGGATCGTACCACTGGCCATGGCATTGGCCACCCGATCAGACAGTGCGGATGGCGCCTGTGGCGATGCCAGCCGGGCAATGCCGGACACCAGCTTGCGGATATTGATTGCCCCGGTCGCCAGCGCAACCCACGCTTTTGGATCCTTCAGGCGTTGCAGGTAGTGGGATTTGATGGCGGCCGTCGGCGGAAGATCATCCGTCGGCTCCACCACCCAGATATTGGACAGGACAAGCGCTGAGAGGCCTTCAGGCTGGTGAAGAAGCAAAGCGCTGGCCGCATCACAATTGCCAAAGGCGATGATGTGCTTCAGCTTAGGGCAGGCGGCCTTGAAAGCGGGGATGGCGGCCTGAATGTCCGGGCCGCTGGCTTCAAATCCGCCATTGTCGCCCTGGCTATCTCCAATGCCACGTCGGTCAAACCGGAAGACGGGATAGCCGAGGGCTGCAAGATCAGCCGACACTTTTTCCATGCCGCGATGCGCACCGATGCGGATCTCGTTGCCGCCAGAGACGATTAAAAGGCCGGTTTCGCCCGAAGCCTCATCCAATGTGGCCGCCAGCGTCGATCCGTCGCAGGAAAAGGTCAGGAAATGCCGCATGTTACAGCCCAATTCAGGATATCTCCGGCAAGAAGCTCGGCAAGCGCCGGGTCTTCGCCCGGCTCAGCATGGCGCCACAATGGGCTTGCCTCCACATGATGGTCTGCCTCGGCCCGGTCGGTGGCAAGGCGCAACGTGCGCAGACATGCAGGATTGGGGAGGGGCAAGCGTGCCATATCGTCGAGGAATGCGCGGGAGACGAGTTGGCCATTGATGAAAGCGTGCGCCTCAGTGGACTCCTCGGGTATCTCTGTACGCAACAGGGTCCGCACAAGGCGGTCGCCCGGTTCGGGGGAAAATCGCCAGTTCGCAGACGCGCCGGGGAGCGAGTCAAAAAGACAGGCTGCGCGGAAGCCTGCCACAAGGACGGGGCGACCCTGACTGGTCAAGGCGTCGCAGAGTAAATTTGAAGCTGTCCCAATGTCGCTGATGCCAACTTGATTGGCACCTAGGGGATGTTCGCCCATGCCCGGAAGATCGGCCATCACGACGCCGACGCCCTGGCGATCCAGTGTGCGGGCCATCAGTGCCAGCGTTCGGCGCATGCGGTTTGCCTCTTCAAAAAGAGGCTGCAAGATCAACACGATGAAGCGCTGATCTGCAAGATTGGAGAAAGCCGGTAGTCCCGCCAACCAGCGGGTCTCAAAGTTCACCTGGACAATTTTCCGTCGACGAAATCGACCAGACCGCCAAATGTGCCGAGCATATCGCAATCGACCTCATCGGCTTCAACGATGATCCCCATGCGATCTTCGAGCTCCGCGAGAAGATTGGCCACGGCCATTGAGTCCAGCTCCGGAAGAGAGCCGAACAATTCTGTTGTATCCGTGAAGGTTGCAGCACGATCCTGCGCAATCCCGAGAACATCGGATAGCAGGCTGCGGATATCGTCGGAAAGGGCGGGACGGTCGGGTTGCAATTCAGGTCTTCTTCCGTGTTTTCAGGGCGTTAAGGGCGCGACTGGCGACTGATTTCGCCACTCCAAGCAAGCCCGTTACGCTCAAAGGGTTGAAGAATTCCAAAGTGTGTAATTGGTCACGCTGGTCCATCCAGTCGCGCTTATAGCCGTCATCGCCGGTGCCGTAGCTGATGGACAGCACTTTGTCGGTGTCGATGGCGTGGCGGAACATGGCGGCCGAAAGCAGAGTTCCCGGTGACATTTGGGCAGTGTCTTCCCGGTAGGCGAGTTTGTGGATGATGGCTTGGCCGTGATCGACGGTCCACAACTGAGCCGCAATTGGCCGGCCTTCAAAGGACGCAAATCCAAGGCGGAGCGAGCCCTTTATGCTATGGTGCGCCGCCAATGAACGCAGGAACTCCGGGGCGCCCTCATCACCTTTCCAGCTGTCCGCGAAAATCTCTTCGTACTGCGCCCAAAGGTCTGACGTCACTTCAGAATGCACCTGAAGATCCAT